>NZ_BAEX01000020.1 GCF_000246945.1 Myroides injenensis M09-0166 | reverse complement strand
ACACGTAGTATGGAATGCTTAAATGCATTCCTTTTTTTATACATATTTATTTCTTATAGAATAGATTGTGATCTATATATTTCCAGACCTCTTTATCTAATAGTGGTTCTATATTTTTTCCATTCTTAATAGAATCCCTAATGAAGGTAGCTGAAATCTCCATAATAGGAGCATTCTCTACTAAGTGAATATTAGGATGAGACAAAAGAGGATTACTCTCCATTCTATCTTCAAATATTCGAGGATAGACATAAATCGAATAACGCTCTAGTAACACCTCATAATTCTTCCATTTTGGAAAACTATCTAGGTTATCTTGCCCCATTAATAAAGCAAATTCATACTTTGGATATCGCTCGTGTAAATGAGCCATCGTATTAATAGTATAATTCGGCTGAGGCAAATTAAATTCTATATCAGAAGGTTTTATATAATCATAGTCCGTAGTTGCTAAATTTACCATATGTATTCTATGAAAATCTTCTAGCAAGCCTTTTTTCTTCTTTAAAGGACTATGAGGAGTTACTACCATCCACACCTCATCTAAATCAGTATATTGCACCATATGGTTTGCAATAACTAGATGACCAACGTGTATAGGGTTAAACGTACCAAAGTATAAACCAACCTTCATAATAATATTATTCTATTTTTCTGATTGTATAAAATCTTTTACTAGCTGAGTAGCTTCTGCTTTAGCTGTATCTAAGTCGTAGTTCTTAATAATCTTATCGAACTGAGGAGCAGTAGCTAATTCGACAGATGCTTTAGCAATACGCATATTTATTTTATCATCACTTTCTGTAGAACGTTTTTTCAAGCGTATTTTTAATTCGTCAATGCTTGGTGGTTTTACAAATACTGCAATAGTTTCTTCAGGAAACTTACGTTTAATACGCAATCCTCCAGCTACATCAATATCAAATATTACATTCTTTCCTTCCGCCCATATTCTTTCAACTTCAGACTTAAGCGTTCCATAAAAATTATCGCGATATACTTCTTCCCATTCTAAGAAGTCTTCATTTTTAATATGCTTTTTGAAATCCTCTAAGGAGATGAAATAATAGTCTTTTCCGTTAATCTCTTCTCCTCTAGGAGCTCTAGAAGTACATGAAATAGAAAATTCTAAGTTCAAATCTTCTTGCTCAAGTAAATGTCTTACAATCGTTGTCTTCCCAGATCCTGAAGGTGCAGAAAAAACAATTAGTTTACCTTTCTTCATAATAAAAGCTTCAAATAATATTTATATAAGAATTATAGAACGTTTAAAACTTGTTCTTTAATCTTCTCTAGTTCATCTTTCATTCTAACAACTAACTTTTGCATTTCTGCATGATTAGATTTAGAACCCATCGTATTAATCTCTCGTCCCATTTCTTGAGAAATAAAACCAAGTTTACGTCCATTAGCTTCTTTGCCATTCAAGGTTTCTAAGAAGTACTCCAAATGTTTAGTAAGACGAACTTTCTCTTCTGTAATATCCATTTTTTCAAGATAGTAAATCACCTCTTGTTCAAAACGGTTTTCATCTACTGTTACCTGAAGTTCTTGCAAATTATTGCGAAGTCTTTCCTTAACAGTAAGAATTCTTTCGTGATCTAACTCAATTACTTGTTGTAAAGCATCATTTATATTAGCAATACGGATTCTAAAGTCATTCTCTAAAGAACGCCCTTCACTAAGTCTAAACTCATTAATATTACTAATGCTTCTTTTATTACTTTTTCAATTTCAGTCCATTCATTTTCATCTAATTCTAAACGCTCTACTTTTAATGCATCAGGCATTCTTACAGCCATCTTCATTAATTCTGTTGCGTCAGCATCAGGAATAATCTCTTGCATTTGTTTGATATACGATAATACAATCGGACCATTAATCTTATTAGATGTCTCCTCAGCAGTAATTTCGCAATACAAAGAAAAGTCAACTTTTCCTCTTTCTAATTCTTGAGCAATTACATTGCGAAGTGGTAATTCCTTTTCTCTATAAGTCAAAGGTAGACGTACATTTAAATCTAAATTTTTACTGTTTAAAGACTTAACCTCTACTGTGATTTTTTTGGTAGGTAATTGCAAACATGCCTTACCGAATCCGGTCATCGAATGTATCATATTCTAAAAAAATAATAGCCACAAAGGTACTAAAATCTCAACTAAATAGCTCTATTATAGTATAAAATCATCCTAAACGAGAACAAAATCTTAAAAAAAAGAGAATTATATAACACATAAAAAAAGTTTCAAACAAAAAAAGAGGGAGCAAGCTCCCTCTTTTTAATTTCTTACTTCAACATAATTCAATCTAACTTGTACTGAAGTAAAACCAAAACAATCATAACTGAAAAGCATTACAACTTGTAATACTCACCATAGTGACTTAAAAATTTACACGTCTAAATCTACTTTACCCCTAAATTCGATTATAGTCCGTTTAATGTAAATTCCAACCAAATTCACTATACACTTAAAAACACTTTTCGAAAGGATTTCATAGCAATTTCTCCCTTTCGTTTCGATATTAAGACAGCAAGATTCACATTTGGTCACATAAAAAAACAAATATTTTTTTACACAACACCATAAATTACTATAAACCAACAATATAGGTTAATTTATATTTTTGATTTTCAATAATAATTTATAATAAAAACACATATTAAATAATATCAAAAAAGATACCATTCTATATTTATATTTGTTCTTCTGTCGAAATTTTAACAATAGGAGCATTTTTATAATCTATAAGTCTATTTCAAAATAGAATAATGTAGTTGTACTAACCCTGAAGGATAATTTTTAGAAGAAAGCAATTTTAAGTTTTGAAGTGGAAATCCTTCATTAAAGAGCTTTATCCCTCCACCTAATAGAATAGGTATAAACGAAATAATAACCTCATCTATCAATCTCTCGTTTAGCAAAGCATGTACTATCTGCGCGCCCCCATCGCAAAAGATATTCGCTCCCTGCTTTTTTTTCAAACTCATAATTAATTCACTAATATCACCATTATAAAAATGAACATTCCCTTCTTTCGGTAATTCACGATGAGTTATTACATAGCTTTCTTTGTCCAAATGATGATACTCACCTGTTGCCTTAGTAACCCAATCATAAGTTCGCTTACCTAAAATAACAGTGTCTACAGATGAAATGAATGAATTATATCCATAATCTTCACCTTCCTGTGCAACAATATTTAAAAAACTTAAATCATCGTTTACTTGGGCGATATAACCATCAATACTGCATGAAATATATAATATTACTTGTCTCATAATTTAATCTATTACATAAGACTACAAAAGTAGAAGGAATCTAAGAAAGGAATCTTGTCTGCGCATGAGAATATAAAAAAAACACCCCAATAAGTGTGAACTTATTGGGGTATTATATAGAGATAATATTTTATTTCTTACTTCTTCTTAACTTGCTCTATGGCAGCTTCTACTGTTTTCTTGCTATTTCCCACGTAAATAACACCATCAATAAACATTACGGGACGATTCAAGAAAGTATATTGCTCAAGAATAAGTTTTTTAAAGTCTTCCTCTTGAAAATTCTTATCTTTTAACCCCTCACTTTTATACAATTGTGCTCTCTTATTAAATAGTTTCTCATAACTACCAACAAGTTTGTACATTTCTTCTAATTGAGATTCAGTTACAGGATTCTTTTTAATTTCTTGTAACTCGAAAGTATCTAAATCAGGCATTTCACTTAAAATACGCTTACAAGTACCACAAGTGCTTAAGTAATATATCTTTCTCATATTAAATATCTTTAACTTTAATAATATGAACAGGACAAACCTTTTCTGCCTGCTCACAACTATCTAATATAGTATAATCAGGTGACTTTAAAGTATGAAATCCCTTATTGTTCACCGATTTTAACAATACCGTTTTACCGTCTTTCTTGGACATTTGAAATTGTTGTGGCGCAACTTCAACACAATAGTTACAACCAATACATTTATCTCTCTGTAAGGTAACGACTATCATTATGCTTCAACAATTTTATACAACTTATCTGACAGACGAATACGGAAAGGCAATTTAAAAGTACAATCATCACCTTTTGTCGCTTTCTCGACTGCCTTTTCATTGACATACATTTCTTCGATAACAAGTTCTTGTGCGCCGGTACTAGGTCCAGTAATTAAAATCTTATCTCCTATTTTAATATCATAGGCTTCGATCTTAAACTCTCCAATAGAAGCTTTTTGAAAATAGTGAGCCGCTTTTCCTACATATACTTTTTTCTGTGTAGCGTTACTTCCAGGATTGTCACTCCATTCACCAAGTTTTTGACCTAGATAATAACCACTCCAAAAACCGCGATTGTAAACAGTCTCTAAAGCTTTCATCCATTCAGCCACTTTTTCTTCTGAGTAAGTACCTTCAGCTATAGCATCAATAGCTTCTCTATAAGTACGTACAACAGTAGCCACATATTCAGGAGCACGCCCGCGCCCCTCTAACTTTAATACTTTAGCACCTGCATCAATTACTTGATCTAAGAAATCTAAAGTACATAAGTCTTTAGGAGACATCATATACTCATTGTCTATTTCAATTTCGAAACCACTTTCTTGGTCAATTACAGTGTATTTCTTTCTACAATTCTGCTTACAAGCTCCTCTATTCGCAGAAGAGTTATGTGAATGCAGACTCAAATAACACTTACCAGATACCGCCATACATAAAGCTCCATGACCAAATATCTCAATCTCTACAAGATTTCCAGAAGGTCCCTTAACTTGTTCACGCTCTATTGCTTCAGTAATTTTCTTTACTTGTCGCAAACTCAACTCACGTGATAATACTATCGTGTCAGCAAATAAACTATAGAACTTAACAGTTTCAATATTCGTTACATTCAATTGTGTAGAAATATGTACTTCTAAACCTATTGCTCTAGCAGAAGCAATAACAGCTTGATCCGCTGCGATAACAGCAGTAAGCCCAGCTTCTTTTGCCTTATTCAACAATACTTTGACTACTGATAAATCGTGGTCATAAATAATCGTATTCAACGTTAAATAAGTTCTTACATTTTTTTCTTTACAACGTCTTGCAATCTCCTCCAAATCATCAATTGAGAAATTGACTGTTGAACGTGCACGCATATTCAATTGATCAACTCCAAAGTAAACTGAATCAGCACCGTTGTCTAGTGCGGCTTGTAAAGATTCAAAATTACCTGCAGGAGCCATTAACTCAATTCTTCCTGAAACTGTCATATTAATCTTATTAGTCTATTATTTTGTATACTTGATCGTTTTTTCGAATACGGAAGTTTAACTCCATTGTCATTCTATCCCCTTCTTTCGCCTCTTTAACTTCTGTACCATTTACCATCATTTTTTCAATAGTCAAACGCTCGTCGCCTGTCGTTGGACCTACAATGGCAATTTTATCACCTACTTTAATCTCTTTGTTTATTTCAAATTGCCCTACACTAACTTTAGTAAAGTAATGTTGAGCCACACCTACCAAGATTTTTTTCTCAGCTTGTTTTTTTCTGATTTGCGTAACTGTACTAACTTTTACAGCCTTTATCTCTTCAAAAACATTGCGCTCCTTTTGAAACTGTAAAGATTCTGATCTTCCCTTTTTGAATATTAAATTCCCTTTTTGAACACCTTGACGTAGACGTTTTTGTTCTTCTTCTGGTAACTGAATAACTTCTAAACAGTGATCAGAACAACAACCGTGCATTTTTTCAGCGCATTCATCACATTGTATAAACAATAAATGACAAGCTTCATTAGCACAGTTAACGTGTGTATCACAAGGTTTACCACATTGATGGCAATTAGCAATCACGTCATCAGTAATTCTTTCCCCTAAACGGTGGTCAAAAACAAAGTTTTTACCAATAAATTTACTTTCAAGACCTTCAGCCTTAACTTGACGAGTATACTCGATAATTCCCCCCTCTAATTGGTAAACATTCTTGAATCCGTGATGTTTAAAATAAGCAGATGCTTTCTCACAGCGAATACCACCAGTACAGTACATTAATAGGTTCTTCTCTTCTTTAATCTCCTCTAACTGTTCTTTAATAATCGGAAGAGACTCTCTAAAAGTGTCAACATCAGGAGTAATTGCACCTACAAAGTGCCCTACTTCACTTTCATAGTGATTTCGAAAATCCACTACTACTGTATTAGGATCTGCCAGAAGTTCATTAAACTCTTTTGCTTTTAAATGAATTCCTTTATTTGTAACATCAAAGGTATCATCGTTAAGACCATCAGCAACAATCTTGTTTCTAACTTTTACTGTTAACTTTAAAAATGATAAGTCATCGTGCTCAACAGCCACATTTAATCTGATGCCTCTCATAAAGTCATACTCTTCTAAAGTAGCTCTGAATTCATCAAATTTAGATGCTGGAACAGACATTTGTGCATTAATACCCTCATGCGCAACGTATATACGTCCTAAGGCATCAAGTGCATTCCAAGCAAGGAATAAATCATCTCTAAATTGTTGTGGGTCTTCGATTTTAGCGTACGCATAGAAAGATAAAGTCAGACGATTCTCGCCAGCTTGCTCAATAAGTTCAGCTCTTTCTTCTGCGCTTAAGGTGTTATACAGTTGCATGCTATATAATTTTAAGTGTAGAATTATTACTATTTTTTTAAAATCCTAAATGGAAGAATTTCTCGGCAAAGATAATACTTTGAATTTTAATTCAATAAAATTTCTCATTAACATCTACTCATAAAAAAAGCCTCACTTTCAGAGAGAAATAATTAATTGTAAAATCATATAGTACTTTAAATAACATTGAAAAATAGCACTATAAGTTATAGAAATCTTAAAAACCACTAATAATAGCTATTTTAAGAAACTAGGGGTTTAATAATTTTGTCATGTACAATTTAAGTAACCAATATATTAATACATATTAATTAAAAAAATTACCCACTATGAATAACAAAACATTATCAATCGTATCTTACATTACACTTATTGGATGGCTTATTGCATTTTTTGTAGGAAAAGAAAAAGCAGATGATTTATTAAAATATCACTTAAAACAGTCATTAGGTTTAATTATTGTTTCTTTTATCGTTCAAATCATCATTACAATAGTATTAAGTATTCTACCTAGTTTAGCAGTTATCGGTTACATCGGATATGTATTTTTAGTATTGATGATTATTGGTATTATTAATGCGGCTAATGAGAAGAAAAAGCCATTGCCTATTATTGGAAATTGGGCAGCTAATAGTTTTACATTCTTAAATAAATAGTAACTATATTTTTTATACTCATTAGGGAAAATAAGAAATGTAAAATCTTTTCTTTTTTCCCTTTTGTCAAACTATTCTAAATATTTCATAATAGACATAGAAAGAGATAATCTTTTATACTAATTACTTTACAAAAAAAGCTGAGATATACTCTCAGCTTTTTTTTTATAATTTCATTTTATAATCAGTAAATACTTTGCCTGACATAATTTTAGTCAACTTATTATTAATAAGTTTCTTACCTAAAGAACTCAAGCGGTCGGTAAATAAAACACCTCTAGTATGATCATATTCATGCTGTATAACCCTAGCTGTAGTTCCGTAAAAAGTTTTTAAATGCTTATTAAACTCCCTATCTTGATACTCAATAGTAATAGACCAAGGACGAGTAACTCGCTTAAATATATCAGGAATACTTAAGCATCCTTCTATTTCATCCCAAGTTTCATCAGATTTTCCAATTATCTTAGCGTTAATAAATGTCTCACGTATTCCTGTATCGCCTTCTACAAAATTTCGTTTTCTATCTTCATCATCAGCATTTTCATACATTATAATACTATCTACTACAAAAAGTTGAATTGTTTTGTCAATTTGTGGTGCTGCCAAACCACAACCATAAGCACCCTCCATCGTTTCCCACATATTATCAATCAATAAATCTAGTTCTGGAAAATCAGGTGTAATTGGAGTACAGTCTTCTTTTAATGCTTTGTTTCCGTAAGCAAGAATTGATAATTTCATTGTTATTTGATTTGCTACAAAATTCCTAATAAAGAATTACTTATACAATAAATAACTATAAACATATTCTACAATATTGAGGTCATCTTGACTTTTGTAAAATAAATAAGGCTTATAGTAATTTCAAAACACTAAAAGTCAAGATAATTTCATGTTAATTATCGCTCATCTAATTCATTACAGCGTTTAATTTTCAAACTATTTTAAAAGTATTTATAAATAAAAGTGTCTAAAATGATCCTTGAAATAATAGATTACTTGTATACATTTATTACTATAGAAGATATGATTTTTTCAACAATGCGCCAACAGTTCTTCAAGATTCCTTCAATAACCAGCCCTCTATATGGAGCAATCATGGGGAAATGTTGAAGAAGTGTTGAAGGATTTCGCTCTAATACCTATGAATACTGGCTTTGGCAAGTATTCAAATTATAGCTCAATAAATTATTTATATATTAAAGATCTGTAAGTTAATTAGATACGATTTTTAGGGTTTAAAAAAAGTGAGGTGATTCTTTCTTTGCTCACATAGCTTAAGAGTTTACAGAAAACCAAAAAGTCAAGATGACTCCACTCTTATTAATCCAATAAAAATAAAGGAGAAGCTGTAAATTCCATATTATATTCTAATGTCAAATCTTTGTGCCAAAAATAAGCGCAACAAACCCATAGCAAAACACAAACAAAAACTTGCTATATTTTATAGCATAATAATAACTTAATCTTGAAC
Organism: Myroides injenensis M09-0166; assembly: GCF_000246945.1. Taxonomy (GTDB): domain Bacteria; phylum Bacteroidota; class Bacteroidia; order Flavobacteriales; family Flavobacteriaceae; genus Flavobacterium; species Flavobacterium injenense. The sequence continues at coordinate 32,709 of NZ_BAEX01000020.1, read as the reverse complement.
TCTTAATTTTTTATCTTACTTTTACATCAGTAAGAACCTATTTTTAAAAAAATGAGTGCAGATAAAGAAGCCAAATTAAAAGCGTTACAATTAACGTTAGATAAATTAGACAAGACATACGGTAAAGGAACGGTGATGAAATTAGGGGATACCGCAATAGAAGAAATGGAGGTAATTTCTTCTGGATCTCTTGGAATTGACTTAGCACTAGGTGTTGGTGGTTATCCTAAAGGAAGAATTATTGAAATTTATGGACCTGAGTCATCTGGTAAAACTACATTGACACTACATGCAATTGCAGAAGCACAAAAAGCTGGAGGAATAGCAGCATTTATAGATGCAGAACATGCTTTTGATCGTTTCTACGCACAAAAATTAGGAATTGATATTGATAACTTAATTATATCTCAACCTGATAATGGAGAGCAAGCATTAGAAATTGCAGAAAACTTAATTCGTTCTGGAGCAATTGATATTGTAGTAATTGACTCTGTTGCAGCATTAACTCCAAAAAGTGAAATAGAAGGAGAAATGGGAGATTCTAAAATGGGATTACATGCTCGTTTAATGTCTCAAGCATTGCGTAAACTTACCTCAACAATTAGTAAAACTAACTGTACGGTATTTTTTATTAACCAACTTCGTGATAAGATTGGGGTAATGTTTGGTAGCCCAGAAACTACTACTGGAGGGAATGCATTAAAATTCTATGCTTCAGTACGTGTAGATATTCGTAAATCTACTCAGATAAAAGATGGAGATAACGTTATTGGTAATAGAACTAAAGTTAAGATTGTTAAGAATAAAGTAGCTCCGCCGTTCCGTACAGCTGAATTTGATGTAATGTATGGTGAAGGTGTTTCTAAAGTAGGTGAAATATTAGACTTAGCAGTAGAGTACGAAGTTGTTAAGAAAAGTGGATCATGGTTTAGCTATGGCGATACGAAACTAGGTCAAGGTAGAGATGCTGTAAAAGCATTAATCAAGGATAATCCAGAACTTATGGAAGAACTTGAAGTTAAAATAAAAGAAATAATACAGAACAAAGAAGCTTAATATTTAAAAGTCGATTCAAATAAGAATCGACTTTTTTTATGCATTCATGAAAATAATCACTTTACTAAGCACAAGTATTCGCTATAATTAGGGATATAGAATAAAAGTGAATTTCTTACTTTTGTATTCTTTAAATACAAAAACAAACAATATGAAATTACGATTATTAGCTTTTATGCTAACAATTATGGCATTTATCAGTTGTGACGATGCATTCAAAAACCATAAATTCCAATTGTCTAATCCAACAGATAAAGAAATTACTGTAACAATAGATGACAAGGACTACATACTTGCAGCTAATTCTTTTCAAGATATAAAAATCTTACCTGGTAAGCACAATCTTGTATACAATGGTAAGAAAACTTTATTCAACGTTTTTAGTACAAACACAGGAGGTATAATAAACCCAACTCTAGAACCTCATTATATTTACTCAATGGTATATGCTACTGAAGGAAACTTTGATAAATTCAAATCATTAAGTCGCCCAGTCTATATTGATGGTATCTTGTATGAAGATAATATTAAGTCAACTAATGCGCTTTTTATTGATAATAACTTCTACAGATGTACTTATGAGCTTGGAACGCCATATCCTGAAGAAATGATCACTCATAATAAGACGTCTGTTGGGAACTTTTATAATAAATTTTTCACTAAGCAAGAGTTCATAGATTTCATATCAAGTGAAGCAGAAGAGGAGTATAAAAACTTTCATCTAGAGAACAAGGATATTAATGGTGAGAATACTATTACTGAAATAGCTATTACAGAAGTAGCCATCCCAAATATCGACAATGAGGAATTAATTAACTCTTATAAAAAAGAGTTAGAATTAGTAAATGAACGCATCCATTCTGAAGATAAAAGTCGTCAAAAAGAAATTCAAAAAGAATTATTTGACCTATCGATGAAAAGATCAAAAATAGATGTCGATTATGGAAAAAACACTACAGAGCAAAACCAAGCAATGAATGACTTTGTAAGCAATTCAGGAAAGCTTTCAGGAGCTGGTATAATAGAACTTCAAGAAAAATAAATTTAGATAAAAAGAAAAGAGAGGTTATACCTCTCTTTTCTTTTTATACTCCTTTTCCCATGTATCCACAGGTTCATATATAGTATTATAAGCTATCGTTTTTAATTCTTTTTTGTCATCTTGTCCTTTTCCTTTAGTCTCTATAAAAGGCAAGACTAATGCAGGTACATTGCCAGGATAGCCAATTCCCCAAATAAATGGAAAGTGAAATTTCAACTTACCAAATGCTATTGGTACAATTGGAATTTGATAATCTATAGCTAATCTAAAAGCACCATCTTTAAATGTATCTAGAATAATATCTCTGTCATCTGGTACCCCTCCCTCAGGGAATATGCAAATACTTAACCCCTTATCCAAACGCTCTTGTGCTTCTTTAAAAACTTGATAACGGCTCTTGGCGTCTGAACGATCTACGAGAATACAAGTTTTCTTATAAAAAAACCCAAATAAAGGAAGTTTTGCAAGCTCTTTCTTTCCTACAAAGACAAAAGGATTAACTTTTACCACCATATACATCATCATTATATCAAGCATAGAGGTATGATTAGCAATAAACATATAACTCTTACCCTTCTCAAGCTTCTGTAAATACTTAACCTCACAACGCATTCCTATACCGTAAAAAGTCATTACAGCCCAAATCCGGGCTACTCTATAAAAATAAGGATAAGTCTTTTCGCTCCATATCGTTGCTAATAAAAAAGGACTTAATAAAATAATAACGATTGCCATCCAAACATAAAACCACAATCGCCATATACAACTTAATATTGTTCTTAATATTCTCATAGAGATAAATCGTACTTTATAAAAAATTACTTCCAAAAATAAGGATTAATCAATTTGATTAATACAATAACTACTAAAAAACAAGGTAAGTAAATTTCAAAAGAATTATCTTTGCTACTTTATAAATATAATATCACGCAATGGCTAAAATTCTAACAGGAGTTCAAAGTACAGGAACTCCACACTTAGGGAATCTCTTAGGAGCTATTCTACCAGCGGTAGAAATGGCTAATAACAAAGAGAATGAGTCTTTTATTTTTATTGCGAATCTACATTCAGCAACACAAATAAAAGATCCAAAAACATTACAAGAAAACACCTATAGTGTTGCGGCAACTTGGCTTGCTTGTGGTTTAGACGTTAATCATGTAACTTTTTACCGCCAGTCAGATGTACCGCAAACGACTGAGCTAACTTGGTACTTAAGTTGCTTTTTTCCTTTCCAACGATTAACATTAGCACATTCATTTAAAGATAAAGCATCGGTATTAGCAGATGTAAATACAGGATTATTTACATATCCTATGTTAATGGCTGCAGACATTTTACTGTATGATGCAAATTATGTTCCTGTAGGTAAAGATCAATTACAGCATTTAGAAATAACTCGTGATGTAGCTTCTAAGTTTAATCATCAAATGGGAGAAACATTTGTATTACCAGAAGCTAAGATTTCGGAAGAAGTAATGATTGTACCTGGTACAGATGGTCAAAAGATGAGTAAATCTCGTAATAATACTATTAATATTTTTCAAAGTGATAAAGCACTAAGAAAACAAGTAATGACTATTGAGACTGACAGTACTCCTCTTGAAGATCCTAAGAATCCAGATACTTGTAATGTATTTACTATCTATAAACTACTTGCTACTCCAGAACAAATTGCTGAAATGAGAGCAAATTACGAGGGTGGTAACTATGGTTATGGTCATGCAAAACAAGCTTTGTATGAATTAATTGTAGATAAGTTTAAAGATGTTCGTGAAAAATATGAATATTATATCACCAATCCAGAAGAAGTAGATCGCTTGCTTCATATTGGTTCTGAAAAAGCAGCAATTGTTGCAAACAGAACCTTACAGAAAGTAAGAGAAAAAATGGGATACGGTACAATAGCAAAATAAATAGAAATAAGTGAGGTGCACTATTTTCAATAATGCACCTCTTATCTTTTAATACAATTCAAAATACTTACCTGGTAAAGGTCGAACTAATCCTTTCAATTCAAGTTCTAGAAGAATACTACTAACTTTGTATATAGGCAGCTCACTAGCAAGAGCTATGAAGTCAATAACCTCCTTACCTTGTTCTTTTAAATAATCATACACTTTTTGTTCTTCATTACTTAAATCAAGAAACAATTGCGGTTGAATGCTTTTTGCTTTTCGCTCTTTATGGTTCCAATTTAAGGCTTCAATAATATCAGTAGCAGAACATAAGAGTTGACCTCTATTTGAACGAATAATTTCATTACAGCCTTGACTCATTATATCAGTAACACGCCCTGGAACAGCAAATACATCTCTATTGTAATCATTTGCAAATCGCACTGTACTCATTGAGCCACCTTTAATGGCACTTTCTATTACAATAGTTGCCTGACTCATCCCAGCTACAATTCTATTTCTCTGAATAAAGTTTTCTCTATCAATTTTACTATCCCAATTAAATTCAGTTAGTAATGCACCGTTATCTTTAATCTTATTAGCAATAGCCATATGTTTCTCAGGATAAATACGCTCTAATCCATGACCTAGAACAGCGCAAGTATCTAGTCCACAATTTAAAGCAGCATTATGAGCACAAACATCTACTCCATATGCTAAACCACTAACTATTACAGGATTAAATTCGCGTAAATCATCAATCAGTTTTTCACAAAAAGCAACTCCTCTCCCACTTGGGTTACGAGTACCAATTATGCTTATGATTTTTCGGTCACTAAAATCAAAAAGTCCAGTAGAGAAAAGAAATAAAGGAGCATCTTCACACTGCCCTAACAAATAGGGGTAATTGCTATCTTCATATGAAATGACATTGATATTATTTGTTCTAATGTGTGCTAACTGTACTTCGGCAAGTTGTAAAGGAACAGCATTAGAAAGGTTCTTGAGTAAAGTCTCTCCAATTTTATTGACATGTAATATTTCTTTTGGTGAAGCGACAAATACGGCTTTAGCGCTACCAAAATATTCGATTAATCTTTTAGCAGTAATACTACCAATACCCACGACATTTAATAATGCAAGTCGATAAAACAATTCTTCGTCCATAAAAAATACAAATTACAACATACTAATCCTCAAATATTAATCCATCTTTTTAAATAATTTGTAATAACCCCCACAAGCAAAGGATTTAACGATAAGATAAACTAAACCAACTAATTACTTTACAAATGCTCTCTTAATAAAAAAAAGGTACTCAAACTGAAAATGTTAAAAAAAAAGAATAGGAAAGCTTATATTTTTTTGTTTAAGATGATGTTTCGTGTAACTTTGTAGTATGAAGATTGAAAAATACATATCAGCATTATTATACCGATACCAGTGCGTAATCGTACCAGGCTTTGGTGCTTTTTTGACTGAAATCCAGTCATCTTTTTACGATGAAGAGACTAAAACTTTTTTCCCTCCTCATAAAAAGCTATCATTTAATGTAAACATAAAGCATAACGATGGTTTATTAGCCAATCATATCGCTAAACAAGAAAACATTAGTTATGATGAAGCTGTCAGTTCTATCAAAAATGAACTTAATAATTGGAATACAATTATTAAGACAATTGGTAATATTTCAATTGACGGAATTGGAGATTTTAGTGCTAACAAAGAAGGTCATTTAGTATTTACTCCTAGCACTAATAGTAATTTCTTAAAGACATCTTTTGGACTTTCATCAATTACATCACAAAAAGTAGCTAGAACACCTATCATTCCATTAAAAGAAGTAAAACCAATAAAATCAGCTAGAAGAAAAACTACGGTATTTGTAAAATATGCGGCTACTGTTGCTTCAATTCTTGCTGTAGGTGGTATCTTATTAAAAAACAGCTATGAAGCTTACTTGGATGATCAAAGCTTGACTATTGAAAAAAATGTTCAAACTAAAGTGAATGACAAAATTCAACAAGCTACTTTTATTATAGAACCAACTGCCACAACAATTGCGTTACCAGTAAAAGAACAAGTAGATACACCATTGCCTTACCACATTATTGCATGTGCCTTTAGAAGTGCTGAAACAGCTAAACAAGAGGCTGAAAAACTTCAAGAGAAAGGTTTTAAAAATGCTGTTGCACTTGACAGAACCAAATACGGTATGTATCCTGTAGCCTATAGTGGTTATAAAGATCAAGCTGAGGCTCAAAAAGAATTAAGAAAGATTCATCGCACTTTAAATGGTGATGCGTGGATACTTGTAAAATAAAACGTTAAACTAAAATCCTGAAACATAAAGTTTCGGGATTTTTTATTTATTGTCTCTATATTTGCGAAAAACAATAAATAAATGGAAGCGAAATTAGTATCAGAATCTACTACTTTAATGACAGATTTAGTCTTACCTGGTGAAACCAATCCACTGAATAATATGTTTGGAGGTGAATTACTTGCTAGAATGGATAGAGCAGCAGGTATTGCAGCTAGAAGACATTCTCGTAGAATTTGTGTTACTGCCTCTGTAAACCATGTTGCCTTTAACAGACCTATTCCATTGGGAAGTGTCGTTACAGTAGAAGCAAAAATATCGCGTGCCTTCAATTCTTCAATGGAAGTATACCTTGATGTATGGATTGAAGATCGTGAATCAGGAAACAAAAAGAAAGCAAACGAAGCAATATATACTTTTGTTGCTGTAGATGACTCAGGACATCCTGTAAGCATCCCTGAAATTATACCTGAAACAGAAATAGAAAAACAAAGATACATTGGTGCTTTAAGAAGAAAGCAACTAAGCTTAGTATTAGCTGGTAAAATGAAACCAAACGAAGCAACTGAATTAATTGCTTTATTTAATGAATAATCAAATGAGAAAAACACTTTTATTACTACTAGTAACTATTTTTGCGTTACAAACGACAAATATATTTGCATGGGGTACAACAGGTCATCGCGTTGTAGCTGAAATAGCTGAAAGAAATTTATCTAAAAAAGCTAAAAAACAATTAAAAGAAATTATAGGTGACCAAAAATTAGCCTATTGGGCGAACTGGCCAGACTTTATAAAATCAGATCCTAGTTGGAACTTTTCACAAAGTTGGCATTATATCAATGTAGAAGGAAATCTTGATAGAGATTCTTTTGATAAAGAATTACAAGCTTCTACTGATGAGAATCTTTATAAAAGAGCACTAATACTAATAGATGAGCTAAAAAATAAAAACTTAACAAAAGAACAGAAACAAGAAAAACTATATTTCTTAATTCACATAATTGGTGATGCTCACCAACCATTACACGTTGGTAGATCAGAAGATTTAGGAGGAAATAGAGTGAAAATAGAATGGTTTAGAAAACCAACTAACTTACATAGTCTTTGGGACTCTGCATTAGTTGATTTTGATAAATATAGTTTCACTGAATATGCTACAGTATTAGATGTTCACGGTAAAACATATAACAAAGAGTTAGCCTCAGGAACACTAGAGGATTGGTTATATGATTCATATTCTACTGCTAACACTATTTATGACAGTGTAATTGATGAGAATGAAGCTTTGAGTTATAGATATCATTTCGATTTTAAAGACACTCTAGAAGATCAATTATTAAAAGGAGGAGTTCGCTTAGCTAAAGTTCTAAACGAAATATTCAATTAATGATCTCAATATATACAAATAAGGCTGCCCTTGGCAGCCTTATTTGTATATTATTATCTTGAATAAGATGATCTACTTTGATTACCAGATCTAGAGCTAGTAGACGAGCTACTGCTGCTGCTAGGATAAGAAGATCTACTATAACTTGATGAACTGCTATTGCTACTAGGATAAGATGATCTACTATAACTTGATGAACTGTTACTGCTACTTGGATAAGATGATCTACTATAACTTGATGAACTGTTACTGCTACTTGGATAAGATGATCTACTATAACTTGATGAACTATTACTGCTACTTGGATAAGATGATCTACTATTTGACGAAGAAGTACTTCCGTTTGTTTGGTAAGATGATCGACTATAGTTACCTGAAGTATTAGTAGTATTACCTGAGGCATTTCCCCTTGTATAAGAAGAGCGACTATTACTATAAGTAGAACGATTACTACCCGTAGAAAACGAAGAACGACCATCCGTTGTATTATCACTAATACTGCTTCCACGCGAATAATCACCATCATTATTGCTAGTAGTATAAGAAGATCTACTTCCTTCTACTTGGTTAATATCTCTATAATTAGAATTACTATTTGTATTACCGTTAGTTCCACTTACTGAATAAGCACTTCTCGTAGAACCATCTCTTCTATCCTTTGCAGCTTCAAAACGATTAGTATATTGATTACCATATCTAGAATCAAAAGATTCATTAGGGTTTTGGCTTTCATAATAATTATTTCTCGAGTTTGAATACATTTGCTCAGCTTTACTACTATAGCGATAAGGATGGTAGAAATAATTATTGCTATAATTGATGTGTGTATGAATATGAGTTACATAACGAGAGGTTGCATAAGGTGAGTAATTATAATAATAATCTGGATAATAATCCCAATACCACGATGAATAATATGGTCGATATGAAGTAGACCAGAATAGTGATATTAATGGAGGTGTACTAATATATACGGGCTCATAAATATAATTTGCTCCATATAAGTATGAATTACCTACTACTTGTACATATACATTCCCTTTTCGCTGATCTTTCTCTACCTCAATAGTAGCAACATCTTGATATTTATCTCTTCCCAATACTGCTTGCAACACAATTAAATGGGTATTTCCTTCAACTAATTCCACAACACGTAGATAATCTACATATCCGTCTTTATTCAAATCTAAATTAGAAATACGCAATTCAGGGTTATTTAGACGAAACTCAAAATCTTCTAAATCTGAAGATTCACCAAAAATAGAAGCAATTGCTTGCAAGTCGAGATTGTCGCTAATGTCATAGCTATTAGCAGTCACCGTTGTTTTTTGTGCAGAAATATTTGTCATTCCTACAATTAAAAAAACAAACCAAAAATATCTTAAAACTTTCATATCTAATTCCTTTTATCACTATATATTAGATAAAGTAATACAATAAACGTACCTAATATTTAAGACCAAGATACTGAAAAACTTGTGCTACTCTTTTAAAAATATCTTAAATTAATTGATTTAAAGAGATTTAGCAATTTATAAATTATAGAAAAACACTTAACTGTCTGGTTTTAAATTTAATTTATTGACAGAAATGTGATTTTGCCATACAAAAAAAATATAGTACATAATCCAATACTTTTAAAGTACTAAATGTGTATAGTTTAACCACAAATTTTAATTAGAAAATTGAGATAAAAAAAAACAAAACATTCGCTTTTTTCTATTTAGCGTCTTTTGATTAGATAAATTGACTGACCTAAATATCTTATATCCATGCAAAAGAAAAGGTATTTTAGTCGATTTGTAATATCATCTAACATTTTTAGTAATTTTGTATTATAATATAGTTATATGATTGATAGAGAAGAAACAAATTTTGAACGTTCTGTAATAGTTGGTATTATTACACAAGATCAAGATGAGTCAAAACTTAATGAATATTTAGACGAATTAGAATTCTTGACCTTTACAGCAGGTGGTGAAGTCTTCAAACGTTTTACACAAAAAATGGATAAGCCAAATCCAAAAACGTTTGTAGGGACAGGGAAAATGGAGGAGATACATCACTATATCGTAGAAAATGATATTCATACTGTTATTTTTGATGATGAGTTATCTCCTGCACAACAAAAAAACATTTCAAAAATATTAGATTGTAAAGTACTAGACCGTACAAATCTTATCCTAGATATATTTGCACAAAGAGCACAAACTTCATATGCCCGAACACAAGTTGAGCTAGCACAGTTTCAATATCTGCTACCTAGACTATCAGGTATGTGGACTCACTTAGAGAGACAGCGTGGTGGTATTGGAATGCGTGGACCTGGAGAAACAGAAATAGAAACAGATAGACGTATAGTGCGCGATCGCATCACCCTATTACGTGAAAAGTTAAAAGTCATTGATAAGCAGATGGCTTCACAGAGAAGTAATAGAGGCGCAATGATTAGAGTTGCTTTAGTGGGATATACCAATGTTGGTAAATCAACATTAATGAATAGCATTGGAAAAAGCGAAGTATTCGTTGAAAACAAACTATTTGCTACACTTGATACAACTGTAAGAAAGATTGTTATAGGTAATTTACCTTTCCTTCTTTCTGACACTGTAGGATTTATAAGAAAATTACCTACGCAGTTAGTAGAATCCTTTAAAAGTACCCTTGATGAAGTAAGAGAAGCTGATTTACTACTACATGTTGTGGATATTTCTCATCACGATTTTGAAGATCATATTGCATCTGTAAATGAAATTTTAAAAGACATCAAGAGTAATGACAAACCAACTATAATGGTTTTTAATAAGATTGATGCTTATGAACCAGATGTAATAGAAGAAGATGATTTAATGACAGAACGTACTTCTAGACATTACACTATTGAGGAATGGAAGAAAACGTGGATGAATAAAGTGGGTGAACAGAATGCTATTTTTATATCTGCTACAAATAAAGAAAACTTTGAAGAATTTAGAAAAAAAGTATACGAAACAGTAAGATCTATACACATTACACGTTTCCCTTACAACAATTTTTTATACCCAGATTATGACCATTTAATAGGTCCTGATGCGGAAGAATAACTTAATTGTTAATAAATTTTTGAAATCAAAAAGTTTAGTAATCATTTTTTTATTACTTTTACAATTATAGAATAACAAGAAAAGATTATATGTATCTATCAATAAACAATAATTTCTCTAATAATAATTTGAATTGTGGTCACGATTCGAAGAGGGAAGCTATTGTTATTGATTTAAGTTAATTATATATTATTTCATTATCCGTTTAAAAGCTCCTCTTCGAGGAGCTTTTTTTTTGTCCTAAACTTTTTAAAACTACATATTATGCGTAAAAAAGAAATTTTACAAACCGAAGAATCCATTGCATTAGTGAAAAAACATTTCACCGAAAAATTGTGCAATGCATTGAACTTGTATCCTATTTCGTCACCAATGATTGTTAATGAAGGAACAGGAATCAATGATGACTTGAACGGTATTGAGCGTCCTGTCTCATTTCCTGTAAAATTTCTTAATAATAATCGTGGAGTAGTTGTACATTCACTAGCAAAGTGGAAAAGAATTAGATTGAAAGAACTAGAGTTATCTACTCATGAAGGTATTTTAACTGATATGAGAGCCCTGAGACCAGATGAAGATAGTAGTCCCATTCACTCTATTTATGTTGACCAATGGGATTGGGAATTGAAAATTGATGAAACTAACCGAACACTTAGCTATCTCAAAAATATTGTGAGAAAAATTTATCAAACTCTTTTGGATACAGAACAGAAAGTGTGGGAGACTTATGGTATCGCACCTACATTGCCAAAAATCATATCTTTTATCCATTCTGAGCAACTTTTACAATTGTATCCTACATTATCTCCAAAAGAAAGAGAACATGCAATTGCGAAAGAATATGGAGCTGTATTTATTATAGGAATTGGCAATAAACTATCTGACGGAAAACCTCACGACAGTAGATCTAGTGATTACGATGATTGGAGCAGTACAACAGAAGATGGTTATGCTGGTTTAAATGGTGATTTACTTGTTTGGAATGAAACATTAAATAGTTCATTAGAACTTTCATCTATGGGAATAAGAGTTGATAAAAAAGCATTGCAACATCAATTAACAATTACTGATTCACTGGATAAACAAAATCTGTTTTACCACAGTCTACTCCTGCAGAATGAACTTCCATTATCAATAGGTGGTGGATTAGGTCAATCGCGAATTTGTATGTTCTTACTGAAGAAAAAACATATCGGAGAAGTACAAGCAAGTATATGGCCAGATTCTGTGCGACAACAAGCATTAGAAAAAGGAATAAACCTATTATAATAGAAAAAGCGTTTGATGAATTCATCAAACGCTTTTTGTTATTTTTTGAAATTATTTGTTTAGAAATTATAGCTAAGCCCTACTCCTAACACTTCTCTAACTTGGAAACCTTTATAAGCTTCGTCATCATAGACTGCTTGGAAAGTAAAGTTTGTACTTAGATATTTATTAATCTTCATTACAATGTTTAACTGATAATCCATTACAATATTTGCAGGTTTATCTAAATAGTTAGAATATAAGTTAAGAATATTTTCTGCTGAAACATTCTCCATTAAATTCAACTTATAATATGCATTAATAGACATCCCCAGTTGATATTCCATAGACTTCCCTTTCTCTACACCAAAAGCATCTCCAAATTCAGTGAAATGTTTATGTACAAAAATAAATCTTGAAGTTGCAGGAGCAATATTAACTTTTAGATCATCAGATTTCTTCCATAATAAACCAGGTCCAATTTGCAAGTAAGCAGGAGAAAAGAAATGTGAGTTTCTAATACCATCTTTATCATTACCTGAATCCATTTGAGTTTTAAAATTTAAAAAAGCTGAGTAATACCAATTACCTGTTGCTTTTTTCCCTAGTAATGAATTTAACTCTAGACGGTCATTTGTTTTCTTTTGATCTTCCCCTTTTAATTTAGTAAGACCATAATTTACTATTACTTTGTTATCCCAATTCCAATCATCACTTTTATAATTCAAGTCATAATTAACATTCAAGTTTCCAGAGAAATTGTTATCTCCACCTGCTTGCCAATTAGAAAAACTTGACTGACTTACTAAAAGAGCAAAGTTACCTTTTGATGTCCAAGGTTGTACTTCATCCTTAGATTCAGTTTCCTGAGCTTGAGTTGAATAAATTGCGAAAAGCGTAGCTAATCCTAATAAAACTTTTTTCATATTGTTAATTTTTAGTCAAAAGTACTGACTATAGACTAAAAACGCAAAAAAACATATTATTTTTTGACAGTACGTTTAAAAACAGGAACAGCCGAACAAGCTTCTCCAAACATTACTGATCTAGCGTGATTCATCATCAACTGTGTTACTAGAACATATGCTTCCTCAGGAATCTCTTTCTTAGAACATCCTTTAACAATGACTGGTAAATCATTATATTCATTATAATCAATGTTAAAAAGTATTTCTTGATAGATTGATTTTTCTAAATGGTGTCTATCACCAAGAAAGATTCTCTTTGCTACTGGCTGAAGATGACTTGTCAAAAGCATATACGCCCAACCTGGTAATATAGCGTCTGTCGAACAATAAAGTCCTACAAAAGCATCTTGATAAAGCGCCCAATCGACTTCCTTTAAAGCAGCTCTGAACTCTTTCTCTCTTAACACAAAACCTTCGTAAAGCCACTGTGCAATATCAATCTCCATACGAGGATTAGTAGGATAATAGTCCTCTAAATCAAAAACCTTTAAAGCGCTATTTGCAACTTTATTAATGATTTCTCCCTCCATATTATAACATTCCTAATTCAAGTTTCGCTTCTTCGCTCATTAAATCTTTTGTCCAAGCAGGTTCAAAAGTTAATTCAATTTCTACTCCCTTTACTTCATCGATTGATTTAATCTTTTCTTCAACTTCCATTGGCAATGTTTCTGCTACTGGACAGTTAGGAGAAGTTAAAGTCATCAGGATTTTTACATCATTAGTTTCATTCACAAAAACATCATAGATTAATCCTAGTTCGTAAATATCTACTGGGATTTCAGGATCGTAAACTGTTTTTAAAACTCTTACGATATTCTCGCCTAATTGTTGTACATCTATTTCTTCCATACCTAATCTTAATTTTGTTTAGCTTGATATGCTAAAGCATACATTTTAATCTGTTTAATCATTGAAACAAGTCCATTGGCTCTAGTAGGAGACAAATGCTCTTTCAACCCTATTTCGTCAATAAAAGACATATCAGCATTGACAATTGATTCTGGATTTTGATTAGAAAAAACGCGTATCAAAATAGCAATAATACCTTTTGTCAAAATAGCATCGCTATTAGCCGTAAAACATATCTTGCCGTCTTTTTCTTCAGCATGAAGCCATACTTGAGATTGACAGCCCTTAATCAGGTTCTCCTCTACTTGATACTTTTCATCGATTATTGGAAGACTTTTGCCTAATTCAATGATATACTCGTAGCGTTGCATCCAATCATCAAACATTGAAAATTCATCAATTATCTCCTCTTGTGCTTCTTTTATTGTCATATTCTGTATTATTTTTTATTCTTAAACTACGAAAGCATTGATTTAGCTTTCTTAACTGCTTCGACAAGTGTGTCGATTTCTTCTTTAGTATTATAAAAACTAAAAGAAGCTCTCACTGTTCCAGGAATTCCGTAGAAGTCCATAATAGGTTGAGTACAATGATGACCTGTACGCACAGCTACACCTAATTTATCAACTATTACCCCAATATCGTAAGGATGAATCCCCTCTATATTGAATGAAATTACAGATGCCTTATCATCAGAAGTACCATAAATTTTAAGTCCTTCTATCTCCAATAAGCGTTTAGTTCCGTAATCTAATAACTCTTGTTCATAAGCTACAATATTATCAAAACCAACACTGTTTAAATAATCAATGGCACATCCTAATACAATTCCTCCAGCTATGTTAGGAGTACCCGCTTCAAACTTATGAGGTAAACATGCAAAAGTAGTTTTGTCAAAAGTAACTGTCTTAATCATTTCACCTCCTCCTTGATATGGTGGTAACTTATTAAGCCATTCTTCTTTTCCATATAAAACACCAGTTCCAGTAGGTCCACATATTTTATGAGCAGAAAACACATAAAAATCGCAGTCTAATGCTTGCATATCAGGCTTAACATGTGGAGTTGCTTGCGCTCCATCAATCAACACAGCTGCACCATATTCGTGCGCCTTATCAATAATTCTCTTGATAGGATTGATAGTACCCAATGCATTTGAAATATGAGTAACAGCAACTATTTTAGTTTTTTCGTTTATTAACTTATCAAACTCTTCCATCACTAACTCACCTTTTTCATTCATAGGAATGACTTTAAGGGTAGCTCCTGACTGCTCACATGCAAATTGCCAAGGAACAATATTAGAGTGGTGCTCCATTGCAGAAATAAGTACCTCATCCCCTTCTTTTAATAAGCGAGCAAAACCACTTGCTACTAAATTAATACCAAATGTAGTTCCTGCAGTAAAGATAACCTCTCTATCTTCTTTTGCATTTATATGGTGTTGTACTTTTTTTCTTGCAATTTCATATGCGTCAGTAGCCAATTGGCTTAAAGTATGAACTCCTCTGTGGATATTAGCATTTATAGTTTCATAATATTCAGCAATTGCATCGATTACCACTTGTGGTTTTTGAGCAGTAGCTGCATTGTCAAAATACACCAAAGGTTTTCCATTCACTTTCTCATCAAGTATAGGAAAATCATTTCTTATTGCCTTTATATCTAACATATTACTTCTCTTTAGAAATTAAAACCTTGTTTTGAAATAAAACAAACAAATTTAAAAGCAAAGATACGGATTCGTATACTTTTGCCCACCAAATATTAATTTAAAATTAATCTAAATATGTTTTGTAACGCATCAAAAAGATTCTAAATTTGCGATAATTTAGATTTAATTCAAATTAGAGGAAAAATGAAAAAACTAGCCGCTTTTACACTGCTACTAATTACTATAGTTAGTTGTAATCAAAAAAAAGAACAGCCATCTGAACAGCAGGCAACAAATGCTCAAAAAGAAAGAATAATCTCATTAAATGGTGCTATTACAGAAATATTAGCTGACCTAGGAGAACAAGAAAATATAATTGGAGTGGACGTAACAAGTACATATCCAGAAAACATCAAGGAAACTACAAAAGATTTAGGACATACTTCAAAGATTTCAATTGAAAGTATCATGTCTTTAAAACCAACCATCATTTATGCAAATGATAAGGACATTAAAGATGACTTTAAATCACAATTAAAAAACTCTGGAATCAGATTAGAATTAATCAAACAAGAATATTCTGTTGATGGAACAAAAGAAATGATTAAAGCTGTCGCTCAAACATTAAACAATACAAATTACGAGGCATTAATCACTAAAATTGACCAAGATTTAGCAGGTATTACAAAATTTGAAAAGACTCCTAAAGTATTATTCATTTATGCTCGTGGCGCATCTACATTATTAGTTGCGGGAGACGATACTCCAGTAAATAACGTTATTGCATTAGCTGGAGGACAAAATGCTATTACTGAGTTCAAAGATTTCAAACCTCTAACTCCAGAATCATTGCTTAACAGCAATCCAGACTATATCTTAATGTTTACTTCAGGATTACAAAGTATGGGAGGGATTGATGGAGTTCTACAAATAGAAGGAATCAACCAAACTAACGCAGGAAAAAACAAAAAAGTAATTGCTATGGATGGTCAGTTACTTGGAGGTTTTGGTCCTAGAGTAGGTCAAGCAGCTAAAGAATTAAATAAATTACTTTCAGAATAATCAAAAATGCAGAAAAAACTCTCTTTTTACGCAATTACTTTATTAGTGATATTAATAATTATAGCCATTGCGTCGATTTTCATTGGAGTTTATCAATTTGAAGAAGGAAGTATAAATACAATTACAAAGATACTTTTCACCAGTCAACCCATTAATCCAAGTGACCATTATGTATTCTTTGATGTTCGTCTACCACGAATATTAATGGCAATACTTACTGGTGCTGGTTTATCATTGGCTGGTACTTGTTTGCAAGGGATGTTTAAAAATCCCTTAGCATCACCAGATTTGATAGGAATTACAGCAGGGTCCGTATTGTTCGCTGCTGTAACTATAGTTTTAGGAAGTTACATAAAATCAGTAGTTCCTGAAGTAGTTCACTACTCCTTATTAAGTATCATGAGTTTTATAGGCGCCATGATTACTATGACTTTTGTCTATAAAATGTCAACTACTAATGGAAAGACGAATGTTAGTATATTATTACTATCAGGTGTTGCTATTACAGCTTTAACAGGTTCTGCAACAGGATTACTTACTTATATCTCAGACGAGGAAGAATTGAGAAATTTGACCTTTTGGACATTGGGAAGTTTAGCTGGAGCGACATGGAATAAAGTGATTATACTAGGTATAGTTATTATTGCATCCATTTGTTTATTAATCAATAAAGGAAAATCGCTTAATGCAATGATGTTAGGAGAACGCGACGCTTCTCATCTTGGTATTCCAGTAGAGAAAATCAAAAAAAGAATAGTATTGTTATCTGCCTTAATGGTAGGAACAGCTGTTGCTTTTACAGGAACTATTGGTTTTGTCGGTCTTATAGTACCTTATATCCTACGATTAATATTTAAATCTAATTATTATTTCATTCTACCATTATCGACTGTTTGTGGAAGTATACTTTTATTGACAGCAGATACTATCAGTAGAACTATTGTACCACCTTCAGAAATACCTATTGGAATATTAACTTCAATAATGGGAGCTCCAGTATTTATTGCTATTTTAGTACGATTTAAAAAATCATTGTAAAATGATACAAGCACAAAAAATAAACTACAAAACAAAAGATACTTTAATTATCAATGATATTGATTTCTCTTGTGAAAATGGAGAATTCATAGCAATATTAGGTCCTAATGGGGCTGGTAAATCGACGTTTCTAAGTATTCTTGCAAACGAACTACACCAAAAAGGAAACAATATTCTTCTTAAGGCTTGTGAATATACAAAATGGTGTGATAGAGAACTTCCTAAACACAAAGCTAAATTTTCACAACACAACAATAGCGATATTCCTCTAAATGTAGAAGATGTAGTAATGATGGGAAGATATCCTTATTTTGATCACATACCAAGCGAAAAAGATAAAGAAGCTATTCAAGAAAGCATGGAATGCATTGATATATGCCCTTTACAACACAGAGAATACAATCATTTATCTGGTGGTGAAAAACAACGTGTTCATCTAGCACGCGTTTTATCTCAGCTAAACAATGATGTAGATAATAAACTTCTTTTCTTAGACGAACCTCTAAACAATCTAGATGTATTACACCAACATCGGATTCTAGATATTATTAGAGACTTTACAAGCAAGGGAAATACAGCAATAGTAGTAATACACGATCTTAATTTAGCAGCTCAATATGCTGATAAAATCCTTCTTTTAGAAAAGGGTAAGAAAGTCATTTATGATTCACCCGAGAAAGTATTAACACAAGAAATTATATCTTCTGTATATAATTTTCCTTGTATAGTAACTAAAAATCCAGTAAATAATAACCCGCTAATTATATTTGGCGCTTAATTAAAAATATATAATGAGTAAAGAAGCCCTTACCTTAAAACAACGTTGGGATGCCTTAAAGGAATCAAAACCACATTTAAGAATCAGAAATGCTGCCAATGAATTAAATGTCAGCGAAATGGAGCTTTTAGCTACACAAATAGGAGATACAGTAACAAGACTAAAACCAGAATTTGTAGAAATTCTATCTGAAATAGAGACGCTTGGAAAAGTAATGGCCCTAACTAGAAATGACGAATGTGTTCATGAAAGAAAAGGTATATACAGCAATCCTGATTTCAAATCATCTCATGCTGGTCTATTTGTCAACCCAGATATTGATTTAAGAATCTTCTTAAGTCATTGGAAAAAAGTTTTTGCAGTAGTTGAACCAGCTGGAGATAAAACTAGAAAGAGCTTACAGTTTTTCGGAAAAGATGGTGAAGCAATTCACAAAATATATTTAGTACCACAGAGCAATGAAGAAGCCTTTACAGCTCTTGTCGAGAAATATAAATCACCTGATCAAAGTCAAGAAGAAACAACAGAGGTGTATCTTCATAATCTTGATGAACGATTAGATGAGGAGATTGATGTAGAAAGCTTCAGAAAAGAATGGAAAGAATTAAAAGATACTCATGACTTCTTTTCTTTGCTTAAAAAATATAATCTAACGCGTACACAAGCTTTGCGCTTAGCACCTGATGAATATTATGCTAAACAGATAAACAAAGATGCTATTGTAACAATGTTAGAGAAAGCTGCAGAACTTCAAACCCCTATCATGGTATTTGTAGGGAATAAGGGATTAATACAGATTCATACGGGAGAAGTAAAAAGAACAATGTGGCATCAAAACTGGTATAATGTATTAGATCCTGATTTCAACATGCATTTAGATATGGATAAAATTGCACAGACATGGATTGTTAGAAAACCAACAGAAGATGGTATTGTAACAGCGATCGAAGTGTTTAACGAAATGGGAGAAATAATTGTACAGTTCTTTGGTAAGAGAAAACCAGGAATTCCAGAATTAGAAACATGGAGAGAGATAGTTTCTTCAATAGAATAAAACAACGAAAAAGGGTGATTTAATTAATCACCCTTTTTTTATTACTTCAAGGTATATTTCAATATTCAAATATTTTATTTGTCAAAAACCCAACAAAAATAACCTAAATATTTAATCATCGAAATGAGATAAATCCTAAAAAAACTAGCTACTACTCTACTAAAAATTCAATATATCGCAATGACTACAAGGCATTGAAAATAAACTTGATAATCACAAAAAATAAAATAATAAAAGTTATTAAACGATTGTTGATAACTAATTTCGATTTCTGACAAATATAAGTTGACATCCATATTTGGATAGTGTAAATTAGCTATCCTGAGTAAGGATATTGTATCCCTTTAAATACATTCTTATTTTAAATTATTTAGTTTTAAATAATTTAAAATGTATCAAAACTCACCCATTTTCTGAAAAAGAAATAATCACAATACTAATTATAATAAAATATTTGCTATGTCTATTTTTGATAAAAGAGTTAACTACAAACCATTTGAATATCCAGGAATATATCAATTCACAGATGCTATTAATAAATCTTTTTGGGTACATAGTGAAGTAGATTTTACTGCAGATACACAAGACTTCCATTCGCATCTAACGCTTGGGGAGCAATTAGCGATTAAACACAGTCTATTAGCTATTGCACAAATTGAAGTAGCAGTAAAAACTTTCTGGGGAAACCTATACCAGCACTTTCCAAAACCAGAATTTAATGGACTAGGAAGTACTTTTGCTGAATGTGAATTTAGACATTCAGAAGCTTATTCTCGCTTATTAGATGTATTAGGTTATAACGATGAATTTGAAGAGTTATTAAGCATTCCTGTAATCAAAGAGCGCGTAGACTATTTATCAAAAGTTTTAGAAAACTCACAAAATAATACAGACAGAAAAAAATATGTAGTATCGTTAATTCTGTTTTCTCTATTAATTGAAAATGTATCATTATTTAGTCAATTTGCTATTATCCTATCTTTCACAAGATTTAAAGGTCTAATGAAAAATGTGAGCAACATTATTGCTTGGACTTCTATAGATGAGCAAGTACATGCAAACGCAGGTATTTATATAATAAACGTTATTAGAAAAGAATTCCCAGATTTCTTTGATGAAGAATTAATTAATCATGTAAATGATGTTATTATTCATTCAATAGATATTGAGAGTAAAATATTAGATTGGATTTTTGAGACTGGCGAAATTGAAACAGTTAGTAAAAAAGACTTATTAAACTTTATGAAGTTTAGAGTTGATGAAAGCATGGTTAAGATTGGCTTAAATAAAGTCTTTAATATAACTCAAGAACAATATAAACCAATGGCTTGGTTTGAAGAAGAAGTATTTGCAAATAGCTTAGATGATTTCTTTGCAAAGAGACCAGTAGATTATACAAAACACGATAAGAGTTTTACTGCTGACGATTTGTTCTAGTAAATACCGATAAGTATTACTGACAAAGCATTTTTTTAATAATAAACACGATCAAAGAATTAGAATAATATGAATAACTTCTCACTACCATTACAAATAGATGAAACTGCAAGCCTGTGTGAAAAACTATGGTGGAAAAATTCAGAAAGCGAACAAATTTTAAACAGAGGATACTTATTAAAAGGAGAAACAGTTGAAGGTGCAATAGACCGTATAGCTTCTGCAGCCGCAAGACGCCTTTATAAGCCAGAATTAAAAGAGTCTTTCCAAGAGATGATAGAAAGAGGTTGGATGAGCTTAAGCTCTCCTATTTGGGCAAACATGGGGACTGAGAGAGGACTACCAATTTCTTGCTTCAACGTGAATATACCTGATAGCATAGAAGGAATCACTCATAAGCTTGGAGAAGTTATTATGCAGACGAAAATAGGTGGTGGTACAT
The DNA here is from genome assembly GCF_000246945.1 of Myroides injenensis M09-0166. Lineage (GTDB taxonomy): Bacteria > Bacteroidota > Bacteroidia > Flavobacteriales > Flavobacteriaceae > Flavobacterium > Flavobacterium injenense. The sequence goes on along the minus strand of NZ_BAEX01000020.1, from coordinate 11,384 downwards.
CTGGTTATTTTGGAGGATTAAGAGAAAGAGGAAGTGCTGTAACAGATAATGGTAAAAGTAGTGGTGCAGTAAGTTTTATGAAACTTTTTGATACAGCAATGGACACTATATCTCAAGGAGGAGTACGTAGAGGTGCATTTGCAGCTTACTTAGATATTGATCACCCAGATTGTGAAGAGTTCTTAAACATTAGAAATATTGGAAATCCCATCCAAAACTTATTCTACGGTGTATCCATACCAGATTATTGGATGCAAGAAATGATAGATGGTGATAGAGAAAAAAGAAGCTTATGGGCAAAAGTATTGGAAAGCAGACAACAAAAAGGAATGCCTTACCTATTTTTCTCAGATAATGTAAATGTGAATAAACCACAAGTTTACAAAGACAAAAACATGAGAATAAATGCTAGTAATTTGTGCTCTGAGATTATGTTACCTTCTTCAGATGATGAATCATTTATTTGCTGTTTATCATCTATGAATCTTGAATTATACGATGAATGGAAAGATACAGAAGCAGTAAAATTAGCTATTTACTTCTTAGATGCGGTACTACAAGAATTTATTGAAAAAACAGAAGGAAATTATTATCTGTCATCAGCTAATAACTTTGCTAAACGTCATAGAGCTTTAGGCTTAGGAGTATTAGGATGGCATTCATATCTTCAAAAGAATATGATTCCTTTTGAAGGATTACAAGCTAAAATGTTAACGAATCAAATCTTTGCAGATATTAGTGCAAAGGCTGATAAAGCGACACAAGAATTAGCTAGAATATATGGTGAACCTGAAGTATTAAAAGGATATGGAAGAAGAAATACCACTACAATGGCTATTGCTCCTACTACATCTTCTTCAGCTATCTTAGGACAAACATCTCCTGGCATCGAACCTTTTAGCAGTAATTACTATAAAGCAGGTCTTTCGAAAGGTAATTTTATGCGTAAAAATAAATACCTAACAAAATTGCTTGAATCAAAAGGAATTGACAATGAAGAAACATGGAGAAGCATCATGCTAAATGGTGGAAGTGTTCAACAATTAGAGGAATTAACTGACGAAGAAAAAGCAGTTTTCAAAACGTTCAAAGAAATAAGTCAATTAGAAATTATCCAACAAGCAGCAGTTAGACAAAAATATGTAGATCAAGCACAAAGCTTAAACTTAAATATTCCTTCTGCTCTACCTATCAAAGAAGTAAATAACTTAATGATAGAGGCTTGGAAACTAGGAGTAAAAACTCTTTACTACCAACGTAGTCAAAGTGTATCAAAAGAAATGGTAACAAATCTAGTTACCTGCAGTAGTTGCGAATCTTAATCTAAATTATAATTCATAGAAGAAAGGATTGATCATATAATGGTCAATCCTTTTTTTATGCAGACATACTAATGTTCACAAAAAATAATTTTTACAATAAAAGAGATAACTGCACAAAAAACATGAATTTATTCTAACATAAAATAGTTTTGATAAATATCAGAGTATGAAAAAGAAGGATTTAATGTACTTCTTTAGTAGTATTACTTCTATTTAACCATAAAATTACTACGTGCCATTTTTTTGGTACGATATATGTATATATACTTGCACAACAAAACAACAAATTTTTCTTTTAAGAAAACCAAGCTCCTCCCTAAATCAGCTTGGTTTTCTTTTCTCTAAGCTTAAAGTAGTCTTATAAGCTATTTTAAAGGCTTTAAAAGCATGATATAAAAGTAAACAACAATATATACCAAAACCAATTCAATATCCCTTTCAATCAAAAAAATAGGCTATCTGTCTCAGATAGCCTATTTTTCTTTCCATCGAAGGAATATATAAATCGAAATTAAATTTCAAATCCCATTGAAACACCTAACTTATCAGCAATTACTTTTGCTACTTTAGATTTCAATTCTGGTATCTTAACAGATTTCATTACATCATCAGTAAAAGCGTACATTAACAATGCCTTAGCCTCTTTCTTAGGAATCCCACGTTGACGTAAATAAAACATAGCTTCTTCATCTAATTGTCCGATAGTACAACCATGCGAACATTTAACATCATCAGCAAAGATTTCTAATTGTGGTTTTGTGTAAACTACTGCTTTGTCGCTCAACAAAATATTATTACTCTGTTGGAAACCATCCGTTTTTTGTGCAATCTTATCTACATAGATCTTACCATTGAAAACTCCTACAGAATTATCATTGTAAAGCCCTTTATAATCCTGGTGACTTTCACAATTTGGTTGATTATGTGATACTAATGTATAATGATCGACATGTTGCTTACCACCTATTAACGTAATTCCTTTTAAAGTACTATCAATACGCTCACCATCTTGATAGAAATTAAGATTATTACGCGTTAATTTACCTCCAAATGAGAAAGTGTGTACTGAAACTCTACTTTCTTGTTTTTGTTTGATAAAAGTGTTGTCAATTAAAGTACCTGTATCTAAGTCGTTTTGCAATTTATAAAAATCACAAATAGCACGTTTGTGAGCAAATATCTCAGTTACTGAGTTTGTAAATATGCTACACTCACTAATACTTTGATGACGTTCTAAAATTTGAACGTGAGCATTTTCGCCAACGACAATTAAATTACGAGGTTGCACTAATAAAGCTTGATCTTCTACTGTAGACAAGTAAATAATTTCAATTGGTTTAGAAACTACTGTACTTTTTGGTACATTAATATAAGCACCTTCTACTGCATACGCTGTATTAAGAGCGGTAAGACTATCAGATTTATCAGCTGCTTGATTGTAATAGTTATCAATCACCATTTTGTATTTTGGTTTTGTCAATGCCGCAGACATAAGACAAACATCAAATCCATTATCATGAGTAGTCTCTGAAAGGTGAGAACTAAATACTCCATTGATAAATACTAATTTAAAAGTGTCTGAATCACTTAAAAAGTATTTTTTTACATCTTTATATTCAATTGCTACCTCTTTTTTAGGTTGAACACAAAACTCATTCTTTAAAACAGAATTAAGTGAAGTGTACTTCCATGCTTCCTCTTTTTTACTAGGGAAACCTTTATTTTCAAATGTCTCTAGTCCTTCTAAACGAATATTGTGTAAACAGTCATGTTCACCTTTCAATCCTTGTTCAAAAGCAACAAAAGACGATATTAATTTTTCTTTAAGTTCCATATTATTTCCGATTAGATTAAAATGATTGTTTCATTAGTTAGCTTACTCTTTTTCAACAGCAGCTTTAATCCAATCATAACCTTTCTCTTCTAATTCTAATGCTAATTCTTTACCACCTGTTTTTACAATCTTACCGTCATATAAAACGTGTACGAAATCTGGAACAATATGTTCTAATAAACGTTGATAGTGAGTAATAACGATAATAGCGTTGTCTTTACTTTTTAATTTGTTTACACCATTTGCAACGATTCTTAATGCATCGATATCTAATCCTGAGTCAGTCTCATCCAAAATAGCTAATTTGGGGTTTAACATCGCCATTTGGAAAATCTCATTACGTTTTTTCTCTCCACCAGAAAAACCTTCGTTAAGAGAACGAGATAAGAATTTTCTATCGATTTCTAATAATTCTGACTTTTCTTTAATCAATTTCAACATTTCGCTTGCAGGCATATCTTCTAAACCTTGAGCTTTTCTTGATTCGTTGATTGCAGTTTTAATAAAGTTAGTAACAGAAACTCCAGGAATCTCAACTGGGTATTGGAAAGATAAGAATACACCTTTATGAGCTCTATCTTCTGGAGCTAATTCATCAATATCTTCTCCTTCTAATAAGATTTCACCTTCAGTAACCTCGAATGCTTCATTACCAGCTATCACAGAAGACAAAGTACTTTTACCAGCACCATTTGGTCCCATGATTGCGTGAATTTCTCCAGCATTAACAGTTAAATTTATTCCTTTTAAAATTTCTTTATCGTCAACACTTGCGTGTAAATTTTTTATCTGTAACATAAATTGTCTTTTAATATTTTTGAGAATGCGTTATAAATTGTCTTTAAAATGGTAAGATTAACCTACACTTCCTTCTAAAGAAATTTCTAACAATTTTTGAGCTTCAACAGCAAATTCCATAGGTAATTTATTAAGTACCTCTTTTGAGAAACCATTTACAATTAATGCAATTGCTTTTTCAGTAGGAATACCTCTTTGGTTACAATAGAATATTTGATCTTCACCAATTTTACTTGTAGTAGCCTCATGCTCTATTTGTGCAGAAGGATTCTTAGCTTCAATATAAGGGAAGGTATGCGCACCACATTCGTTACCCATTAATAAAGAATCACACTGAGAGAAATTTCTCGCATTCTCTGCTCTAGGCCCTACAGAAACAAGACCTCTATAACTATTTTGTGATTTACCAGCAGAGATACCTTTAGATATAATTGTCGACTTAGTATTTTTACCTAAGTGAATCATTTTAGTCCCAGTATCTGCTTGTTGGTAATTATTAGTAACAGCAATAGAATAAAATTCTCCTATTGAGTTATCACCTTTTAAAATACATGATGGATATTTCCACGTCACAGCAGAACCAGTCTCTACTTGCGTCCACGAAATCTTAGCATTTCGCTCACAAAGACCTCTCTTAGTCACGAAGTTAAATACCCCTCCTTTACCTTCACTGTCTCCAGGGAACCAGTTTTGAACAGTAGAATATTTAATCTCTGCATCATCCATAGCAATTAATTCTACTACGGCAGCATGTAATTGATTTTCATCACGTGATGGAGCAGTACATCCTTCTAAATAAGAAACGTAACTTCCTTCATCAGCAATTACTAATGTTCTTTCAAATTGACCAGTACCAGCTTGATTAATACGGAAATAAGTAGATAATTCCATTGGACATCTTACTCCTTTAGGAATATAACAGAAAGATCCATCAGAGAATACAGCAGAGTTTAATGCTGCATAGAAATTATCTGTCTGTGGTACTACTGATCCTAAATATTTCTTAACTAATTCTGGATGATCCTTAATTGCTTGCGAAATAGAACAAAAAATAATTCCTTTCTCTGCTAACGTTTCTTTAAATGTAGTTGCTACAGACACAGAGTCCATCACAATATCCATCGCTACACCAGATAAGCGTTTTTGTTCTTCTATTGATATCCCAAGTTTATTGAAAGTGTCCAATAACTCTGGATCCACCTCTTCTAAACTTTTATATTTTGCAGTTTCCTTTGGAACTGAATAATATGATATTGCCTGAAAATCAGGTTTTTTATATCTAACATTAGCCCACTCTGGCTCAATCATTTCCTTCCAAATCTTAAAAGCTTTCAGTCTCCATTCTGTCATCCATTCTGGCTCTTCTTTCTTTGCAGAAATAGCTCTAATAATGTCTTCATTTAAACCATTAGGAAAAGTCTCTGATTCTATATCAGTATAAAACCCGTACTCATACTCCTTGGTTTCTAATTCTTTCTTTAAATCTTCTTCTGTATACTTGCTCATATTTCCATACTTAAAAGCAATTGTTTTATTGCTTCCTAGTTTTAACTATTTAATATTTCTAAAAGGAAAACGAACTAAAGCGTTCGCTCTCCAATTAATAACTTATAAAGAAAAACTTTCTCCACAACCACATGTACGACTAGCGTTAGGGTTGTTAAAATAAAAGCCTTTTCCATTCAATCCTCCTGAATATTCTAAGGTTGTTCCTACCAAATACAAAAAGCTCTTTTTATCAACAGCAATTTTCACACCATTGTCTTCAAAAACTTTATCGCTTTCCGAAATTTCTTTGTCAAATTTCAGCTGATAAGAAAGACCAGAACACCCGCCACTAGTAACTCCCACACGAACATAGTCGTTTGTAGGATCAAATCCTTCATCCTCCATTAAAAGAGCTACACGCTTACTTGCTATATCTGAAACCTTTATCATACGTTATTTAAATAGATTTAGTTCTAAAATGTATATGCAAAGGTATTATAAAAAAATGGTTTGTAATACTAACTAACATATTTATAACGATTAGAAGTTTTAATACTAAAATCAATAAAATCTATTATAGCATAAGTCGTTATAACTATTTTTTCACAAACACTTTAGCTAAATAACTACTATAAATGAAACACATAAATAGACCTAAAACTGTTACAAAAAACAATTAATCAATTATTTCATACAAAGATGCCATCAATAAATAAACTAATCAAGGACAAAAAAAAGAAGGTGTTGAACAATAAGAGGAACTTAACTGTAAAAGTATAGTAATAACATAAATAAAGACTAAATCGCGCTACATAAACCACTTGAAAAGCAAAAAATTAGGCTTTTACCATTGCAATAATATCACGATAAACTAGCATCATAAATCTCCTATCCTACTTAAAATGATTTATGTAATAAAATGGCAGAACAGCAATTATTCTCCCCCCTCTAAATTTGAATATAACGCTAAGCCATCTTAAAAAAGATATTTAACTATACAAGTACACGGCGTAAGTAATTACTCCTTCAAAATTACATACTTTTTCAACACTTCTTCAACACCGCTTCAACATTCCTTCAACAAACAGGCTTTAAACTGAAGGAATCTTGAGGAAGTGTTGAAGAAGTGTTGAAGAACTTGCTCACATCCCTTATTAATACTAGCTTCACGAGAGCCTCAATTTGTAAAAACAGCGCTTATTGTAGAGAAATAGCCAAAAATCTATACTACTTTTTTTATTTTTCTCTGACTGATTTAAGAAACTCTTACTCAATAAAGTCAATGTCATTTATGATAAGAGATGTTTATTTAATAGAAATAATAGTAAAGCCTAAAATTGGCAAAAGTAACTTTGTAGTAACTATTTTAAATGTTTAATTTGCACTTACCAAATAACTAACTAATCAAATTATGAAACTATATTCAATTGAAAGTGGAAATTTCAAACTCGACGGAGGAGCTATGTTTGGCGTGGTTCCAAAAGTCATTTGGAACAAAACAAATCCAGCAGATTCAAATAACCTCATCGATTTAGGAGCTAGATTACTACTAATAGAAGATGGCAATAAACTCATCCTTATTGATACTGGGATGGGGAATAAACAATCTGAAAAATTCTTTGGATATTACAATTTATGGGGAGACAACAGTATAGATAAATCACTTGCCAAATATGGATTTCACTGCGACGATATCACAGATGTTTTTTTAACCCACCTACATTTTGATCATGTCGGAGGTGCAGTTAATTGGAATAGTGATAAAACTGGTTATGAAAATGCATTTAAAAATGCAAAGTATTGGACTAATGAAGAACACTGGCTATGGGCAACAAAACCAAATGCAAGGGAAAAGGCATCGTTCTTATCAGAAAATATTCTTCCTATCCAAGATAGTGGAGCATTAAATTTCATAAGCAAAACAGACCAACAGTTTTCTGAAAATTGTGAATTAGGATTTGATCTATTTTATGCAGATGGACATACTGATAAGCAAATGATCCCTATTTTAAACTACAATGGAAAGAAAATTGCCTACGTTGCTGATTTACTACCTACTGTAGGTCATATCCCGCTTCCTTATGTAATGGGCTATGACACTCGACCACTACTAACATTAGCTGAAAAAGAACTATTCCTTCAAAAAGCAGCTGATGAACAATGGTATCTTTTTCTTGAACACGATGCTCATAACGAAATTATTACTGTGCAAAATACAGAAAAAGGTGTGCGCCTTAAAGACATTTATAAAGCCTCAGAAATCTTAATTTAGTGTTAACTACATTATTTAACTCTAACTATTTGATATTTTTAGGCAAATTTTTAATTAAAACAAAAATCTAAATATAATGCGATTGATTAAACCTATGTATCTTTCTGCTGTTTTGGCATTAGCTTTAACAAGCTGTGGAGGATCTAAAATCACAACAAATCTTACTCCAATCACTTCTGCTGATCATTTACCAAAGAGAACAACAGAATTGTCTGAGGAACAATTGAAAAGATGGAGTCATTTAGACATCATAACAGACACAGTACCTGGAATGTCTGTAGACAAAGCTTATGAACTTATCTTAAAAAACAAACCATTACCAAATAAAATAGTGGTAGGTGTTGTTGATTCAGGTGTTGAGATTGAACATGATGATTTAAAAAATCAAGTATGGACTAATTCAAAAGAAATCGCTGGAAACAATATTGACGATGACAATAATGGATATGTAGATGATATTCATGGATGGAACTTTTTAGGAGATGCTGTTCATGAAAATATATGGAAATGGTACGTGTAATACGTAGAGGTGATGACGGTTCTGCACAATACAAAAGAGCTGTAAAAGAATTAGAAAAAGAAAAAAATGAGGTTCTAGAAACTAAAGTTAGAGCAGAAATGCTACAAAGAGCAAATGAAAGAATTGCTAAGTTTTTAGGAAAAACAGATTATACTATTGAGGATTTAGACAACATTCCTCTTGATGGAACTTCAGAAGAAATATTACATTCAAAAAATGTAATCTACAATATCCTTAAAGGAGGTAGAGAATTATCTTGGATCGAAGATTACAATAATTATGTAAACAGCAAATTAAATTATCATTTAAATGTAGACTTTAACGGTCGTACAGTTGTAGGTGATGATCCAACAGATATTAATGACAAATTTTACGGTAATAATAACGTATTAGGTCCTGTGAGATCTGAGGCTAAACACGGTACTCACGTTTCTGGGATTATTGCACAACAAAGACACAATAATTTAGGCGGAGATGGTGTAGCATCAGAAGTTGCAGAAATTATGGCTGTAAGAGCAGTACCTGATGGAGATGAGTATGATAAAGATATTGCTTTAGGTATTCGTTATGCAGTTGATAATGGAGCTAAAGTTATCAATGGTAGCTTTGGTAAATACTACGAAGAAAATAGCCAATGGGTAAGAGATGCAATTAAATATGCAGAAGAAAAAGATGTTCTGATCGTAGTAGCAGCTGGAAATGACGCTATGGATTTAAATATTGAAGGTGGTGTAGAGCGTTATCCAAATGACAACGTAAATATGGGACCTGAGATTTCTGAAAACTTCTTAGTGGTAGGAGCTCTAAATCCAGAGTTTGGTAAAAACATGGTAGCTAGATTTTCTAATTACGGACACTATGATGTAGATGTATTTGCTCCTGGAGTTAAAATTTATGCTACTGTACCAAATAATACTTACGAATATTTACAAGGTACATCTATGGCTTCACCTAACGTAGCTGGTGTAGCAGCTCTTATCAGAGCATATTACCCAGAATTTACTGCTGCACAAGTGAAAAAAATAATAATGGATTCAGGAGTTGCTGTAGATTTTGATGTTGTTGTTGGTGCGAAAAAAGAAGTAAGAAACTTTAGTACTATTTCAACTTCTGGTAAATTTGTAAATGCATATAATGCTTTATTATTAGCAGAAAAATTATCACAAAAGAAATAATAAATCAAAACACCCTTACTAACACAAGTTTCATAGCTCCACAATTACTACCCTATTAATTGTGGAGCTTTAATTTCAAACAACTTATGAAAAAAATATTACTAACATTAACTATAAGTACGCTGACTTATATAACTTCTTTTGCTCAGTTTCACAATAATCCTAATCCAGGATATTGGCAACAAGAAGTAGATTATACTATGGACGTAAAAGTAGATGTTAAGAAATTTACTTATACAGGAACTCAAAGTTTAACCTATACTAATAATTCGCCAGATACTTTAAAAAACGTATTTTTCCATTTGTATTACAATGCATTTCAACCTAATAGCGATATGGATGCATTACTAAAATCTATTCCTGACCCAGATTCAAGAATGGTAGAAACAAAAACTATCAGAGGAAGAAAAGTATTTGAAAGTAAAATAGCAAAATTAAAACCTAATGAAATAGGTTTTCTAAAGGTTAATAATCTAAAACAAAATGGTAAACCTCTGACTACTAATGTAGTCGGGACTATTCTAGAAGTAACTCTTAATGAGCCAATTGCTCCAAATTCTAGTACTGAATTTACTATGAATTTTGAAGGACAAGCGCCTAAAATGGTTAGACGAGCAGGAAGAGAATCTGCAGAAGGAGTAGCATTATCAATGTCACAATGGTTCCCTAAAATAGCAGAATTTGATTTTGAAGGATGGCACGCTGAACAATATTTAGGTAGAGAATTTCATAGCGTATGGGGTAATTTTGATGTAAAAATTACTATTGATAAAGATTATACTTTAGGAGGAACAGGTACTTTAGTAAACAATAATGAAATTGGTCATGGTTATGAAGATCATGGGGTTAAGGTAACACCAAATAAAAAGGATAAAACATTAACTTGGCATTTTAAAGCGGAGAATGTATTAGACTTTACATGGGCTGCGGATAATAATTATATCCATGATACTTATGAAGGGCCAGATGGTATAAAATTACACTTCTTATATAAAAATAATCCAGCAATAGTAGAGAATTGGAAAAAACTACAACCAGTTACTGCTCAATTAATGGATTTCTACAATCAAAATATAGGTCAATATCCTTACTCTCATTACTCTGTTATTCAAGGAGGTGATGGAGGAATGGAATATTCTATGTGTACTCTTATTACAGGAGAAAGATCATTTCCTAGTCTAGTAGGTGTAACTGCACACGAATTAGCACATAGCTGGTTTCAACATGCATTAGCTACTAATGAAACGAAGCATGAATGGATGGATGAAGGTTTCACAACTTTCATATCTGATTTAGCAATGCTAAAAATATTACCTAAAAAAGATCAAGAGGATACTAATCCATTTGCGTCAAATTATAAATCATATTATAATTTAGTAGCAAAAAATATGCATGAACCATTAACAACGCATGCTGATCACTATTTAACTAATAGAGCTTACTCGATTTCTGCATACAGTAGAGGTGCAATATTCTTAACTCAATTAGCTTATATCATAGGATGGGACAATATGATGGAAACTCTAAAAGAATATTATTCGAACTATAAATTTTCACACCCTACTCCTAATGATTTTAAACGCACTGCTGAACGAGTTTCTGGATCAGTACTTGATTGGTATATGCTAGATTGGACACAGACTAATAATACAGTTGATTACGCTATACAATTTGTAGAAGATGTACAAAAAGATCAAACATTAGTAAGTTTAAAAAGAATAGGAAGAAGTGGAATGCCTCTTGATATTCTAGTAACTTATGAAGATGGTACTATGGAAACTTTTTATATTCCATATACTTCTATGCACTGGAATAAACCTAATCAATATCCAGAATATGAAAGAACTATTCTAGAAGGATGGGGATGGGCACAGCCAGATTATAAATTCATAATCAATAAGCCTAGAAATACGATAAAAACAATAATGATTGATCCAAGTCAATTTATGGCTGATATCAACCAAGAAAATAACAT
>NZ_BAEX01000021.1 GCF_000246945.1 Myroides injenensis M09-0166 | reverse complement strand
AGTTTCACTTTCTGCTATAATACTATCTCAAAAACTTTTGCATTTGTAATTTTAATTAAATCTTGGGGTGTAATACCAATAGTCAATCCCTTTCTTCCTCCACTCACATAAACTTTTTCTAATAACATTACCTTCTCATCTATTAAAGTAGGTAACAATTTTTTCATTCCTATCGGAGAACATCCACCTCTAATATATCCTGTCACCTCCAATAAATCCTTTACCGCGAGCATTTCTATCTTCTTTTCGCCACATGCTTTCGCTGCTTTCTTTAGATCTAATTCATCTTCTATTGGTATAACAAATACATACTTATCACTACCCTTACCATGAGCTACTAAAGTTTTATAAGAAACATGAGCTGATAATCCAAGTTTATTACAAACCGACAAACCATCTATCAGTCCATCATCTACATCGTACTCATGTACCTCATATATCACCTTCTTACTATCTAAAAGCCGTAATGCATTCGTTTTCTCAATCTTATTTGCTTTTTTACCCATTCTTAATTTTTCTACAAATATACCGAGACTTGGTTTTATAATAAAGTTGTTTTATAACCAGTCTGTCTTAGACAAAACATAAAGTCATCCTCATTATCACATACGCAGTATACTCTAAGTGTAGAACCTACAGTTTTCTTAAAAATAGGCTTAAAACTTTTGGGTAATGTTCCGTAAAATTCATCCAAATTAGATATTGTATACTTAGGATCTACATCTATTGTTACTAAAACAATAAATTCATTTGCCTTTAATTCTATTGGTAGCTTCATAGTTTTCAATTTTTAATATTCTCCTGACAATTTATAAAAAAAAACTATACCATAAAACACATGAATAAAATAAATTCTATCAATTTTAATTAAATATTCACTAGTATTGAAAAGTTTAGCAAGAAAAATTAAGAATATAAGTTGACAAGAAATAATCTTATTTGGAGTATATAAATGAGTCTATTATAATAGTAAAACATTGTTCCAAAATTATTTTATAAACTCAATACTTATTTCATATTTGAATTGTATACAAATACTCCCCTCCCTATACCTCTTAAATATACGCTATACAAGAAACCATTTTATCTATTTACTGATAAGGTAACAAAGTGCACAAAATTACTGTTATTTGCCATTTACAACGTTAGCGTTTTCTTACAAAACCTAGCAAACACAAGACCTACAAGCAATTCAAAAAGTTAAAATCAGGAATTGTTCGGGTACTGTTCGAGATTCGTTGGGGTAAGCATTGCAAAACCGGGGGTCTTCCCGAACAAGACTGCAACCGTCCCCGAACTACACTGGGACTAAACCTGAATAAAATTTTGAAGAATCATAAAAAAATGCAAAAAAAAATTGACTTTTTTACAGTCAATTTAGCAGAAAAACTATACTTTGATTTGTGTAATTTTATTTTTATCTATCAGTTAGTACACTGATTAACAGTACAAAGTTACAATTTATTTCATTATCTATACTATTGTTTTCACACTAGTGTATTAAATAAATATAGAATATTGACTTTTATGAGATTAAAGAGTTTGCTACTCCTCTACTAAGTATACAAGTGAGTATAATTTATAAATTTTATAAAAATTTTCTTTTTATTACTAAAAATATTAAAAAAGCTATTTTTATACTTATTTCTACTATTTACAATATTAATAACTTTAGTAATATTCTCACTCTTATTCATATTTATAACTGCACACTATCAGACCTAAGTTTATATTTTAGATTCACTCCTATTTTTTTACATAAAAAAATATACTTTTGCTTGAAATTATTCAAGTAAGCATATATAACAATTAGAAAATGCAAAACATTCCTAGTGTTGACTTACGTGATTTCCTATCGGATGACCCGGTACGTAAACAAAAGTTTGTAAATGAAATCGGCAAAGCCTACGAAGAGATTGGATTCGTAGCATTAAAAGGACACTTCTTAGATGATCAACTAGTTGGTAATCTTTATGAAGAAGTTAAAAACTTTTTTAACCTCCCTTTAGAAACTAAAGAGAAATATGAAGTTCCAGGCATTGGAGGACAAAGAGGTTATGTAGCCTTTGGAAAAGAAAGTGCTAAAGGTAGAAAAGAAGGGGATTTAAAAGAGTTTTGGCATTTTGGACAATACGTTGAAAACAATCCAGAACTAGAAGCATCTTACCCTGCTAATGTAACTGTAGAAGAATTACCTAATTTTAATGCAATCGGTAAAGAAACATACAAAATGCTAGAAAAAACTGGTGTTTATGTTCTTAGAGCATTAGCTTTATTTTTAGGATTAGACGAATTCTACTTTGACAATTTTGTTAAAAACGGAAACAGTATCTTAAGACCTATCCACTACCCTCCTATTAAAGAAGAACCTAAAAATGCTGTAAGAGCAGCAGCACATGGTGATATCAATTTAATTACCCTATTAATGGGTGCTCAAGGTAAAGGACTTCAAGTACAAAACCACAATGGCGAATGGATTGATGCTATTGCTGCAGATGATGAATTAGTTATTAATGTCGGAGATATGCTTTCTAGACATTCTAACAATCGTTTAAAATCCACCATCCACCAAGTAGTAAATCCACCAAGAGAGTTATGGGGAACATCTCGTTACTCTATTCCATTTTTTATGCACCCAGTGAGCACTATGCCATTGAACTGTTTAGAAAACTGTGTAGATGATGAAAATCCAAAACTTTATGAAGATATTACTTCTGGTGAATTCTTACATCAAAGACTTGTAGAATTGGGCTTAATAAAATAATAACCTAATTCAAAAACAGATTATATTTAAAGAGGGAGCTATTTTACTCCCTCTTTACATTTTATATAATTTCATTGTAATTATTATAACTCTTTTTTAAGGTTTAAATATTTTAAAGCTTTAACATATTTTGTACCTTTGAGAGACACCATTTTAAAGAAAACATTACCTTCATTATCAATTTTAATATATGAGTAAAAAAATAAGTAGTTTAGAAGACTTAGGAGGCTTTGTATTTTCAACTAATAAAGACTTCGAGTTTGAACAGGGAGAAGAAATACAAACATTAGCTCCTCAACACCAAAAACTAGAGGCACATCTAGATAAAAAAAATAGAGGTGGAAAAATTGCAACTATTATTAAAGGTTTTGAAGGTGCTGAAGAAGATTTAAAAACTCTTGCAAAAAAATTAAAAACTCTTTGCGGAGTTGGAGGCAGTGCAAAAGATGGGGAGATTATCATACAAGGTAATTTTCGAGATAAAATAATGGATTATTTAACTAAAGAAGGCTACAAAGTAAAACGTGTAGGCGGCTAATTAAAATTTAAAGATTATGAAAATTAAATCATCTGAATTAATTCTAAATCCTGACGGAAGTATTTATCACTTAAACTTGCGACCTGAAAATGTAGCAAAAGATATCATTTTTGTAGGGGATCAGAATCGCGTAGACCGTATTACAAAACATTTCGATACTATCGAATTTACTACTCAAAAAAGAGAGTTCAAAACGACTACTGGTACATATAAAGGAAAAAGATTAACTGTTATTTCTACTGGTATTGGTCCAGACAATATAGATATTGCTGTAAATGAAATCGATGCATTATTTAATATTGACCTTGAAACAAGAGAAGTAAAAAAAGATCTTACATCTGTAAATATTGTACGTATTGGTACTTCTGGATCACTTCAATCAGACATCCCAGTAAATAGTTTTGTATTATCACAATATGGATTAGGATTGGACAACGTAATGCGTTCTTATGTCATCGATAAAATCGAAGATAAGGAAATGGAAGATGCTTTCATTAAACATACAAATTGGGATCCTAAAAAAGGGAAACCATATATCATACAAAATAGTCCAGAACTAGAAGCAAAACTTGAAAGTGAATTAACGCATAAAGGAATCACAGGTACAGCAGGTGGTTTCTATGGTCCACAAGGACGTGTGTTGCGTTTACCTCTTCAAGATCCAGATTTGAATCATAAAATTGATTCTTTCAAATATGGTGAACATAGAATTACAAACTTTGAAATGGAAACATCTGCAATCTATGGACTATGTAAATTGCTAGGTCATCACGCCGTTTCTTTAAATACTATTATCGCTAATAGAGCAAATGGTACATTCTCAGAGGATCCATATGCTGCAGTAGATAAATTAATTATCTATACATTAGACAAATTAAGTGCTTAAGATTTTAATCACGTTAAAATAAAATAAGAGGTGTTTTTTCATAAAAAGACACCTCTTATTATTTTATTAAATAGATTACTCTGCAAAAAGAAATTGTCAATCATACTGTTATTCAAAACGATAAATTCCACAATACTATCTACATTTAAAAACGCTTAAAACAGTCCAAATACACTAGAATAATGTAGTAAATTCAGTAAAAAGTAAAAATTACAATACTTCATTTTCTTTTTACTAAAATTTAGAATAAAAAAACACTCTTTTTTTATAATTATACAAAAAAATCACATAAATTACATATAATCTCATTTTATTTGCCTTATATAAATAAATATCCTTAGATTTAAGGTGCTTAAAATTTTTATTTGAAATGACGAAAGAAGACTCGAAATTAGAGAGAATAAAGTATGCTCCTTATAGAGAACGTATACTATCTGCTGAAGAAGCAGCTCTCTTAATTCATGATCAAGCTGTTGTCGGAGCCAGTGGCTTTACAAAAGCAGGAGATAGTAAATCAGTATTACCCGCTTTTGCACAACGCGCAGCTAAAGAAAATGTTGCAATCACCTTAATTACAGGCGCTTCATTAGGACAAACTACAGATGCCGATTTAGCAACTAACAATGCTCTTATTCGTAGAATGCCTTTTCAGGCAGACGCCGTTTTAAGAAAATCAATTAACAGTGGTCAAGTAAAGTACATCGATCAACACTTAAGTGAAACCATTGAGCAATTACAAGAGAAACACATTCCACAAGTTGATATCGCTATTATAGAAGCAACCTATATTAATGAAGATGGATTCATCATTCCTACTACATCTATAGGTAATTCAGCATACTTCGCTAGTGTAGCAAAAAAAATAATTATAGAAGTTAATCACGCAATACCTTTAAGTGTAGAAGGTATTCACGATAACTGCGTACCAAAAAAACAACCAAGAAGAGAAATTATCCCTATTCATGGTGTAGAAGATAGAATCGGTGAAACATTTATTCGCCTTAACCCAGATAATGTCGTAGGTGTTGTATTCTCTAGTATAGAAGACACTCCGGCACTGTTACCAGAACCAGATGTAAAAACTACTGCGATCTCAAAGCATTTATTAAAATTCTTTGAAGAAGAAGTAAACAAAGGAAAACTGCCAAGTTCTTTACTTCCTATACAAGCAGGAATTGGTAAAGTTGCTAATGCCGTATTAACAGGTTTTATCGATGGTCCTTTTCACGATCTAACAATGTATTCAGAAGTACTACAAGATAGTACATTCGACTTGATTGACTCTGGTAAAATGACATTTGCTTCAGGATCTTCAATTACAGTGACGGAAGAATGCTATAATAAATTAATCAACAATTTTGATCAATATAAAGATAAGTTAATACTGAGACCTCAGAATATCTCTAATGCACCAGAAGTTATTAGAAGATTAGGGATCATAGCTATTAATACTGCAATAGAGTTCGATATCTATGGTAACGTAAACTCTACTCATATTGGTGGAACTAAGATGATGAATGGTATTGGTGGGTCAGGAGACTTTGCAAGAAATGCTTATTTAAGTATTTTTGTAACCCAAGCTGCATCAAAAGAGAACAATGCTATTTCGCATGTCCTTCCTATGGTATCTCACGTTGACCATACAGAACATGATGTAGATATTCTAGTAACAGATATAGGTCTTGCTGACTTAAGAGGTCTATCTCCTCGAGAGCGCGCAGAAGTGATTATAGAAAACTGTGTACACCCAGACTATAAACAGGAATTAAGAGACTATTACGAACGCGCTAAACAAAATGGAGGTCACACTCCTCACCTATTAGACGAAGCTTTTAAATTCCATATTCGCTTTAAAGAAAACGGTTCAATGAAACCTTTATAATAATAAAATCTCTGCATTAAAACGCAGAGATTTTTTTTTATGATATTCTTAAATGACGGCTAAAAAACTCGCATTTTTACTATCTTAGCATAGGTATTAAAGAAAAGTTTAAGAATGAAAAAAGTTACTATCGTTGGAGTACCTGAACACTTCAATTTTCCTTGGAATTTATGCATTGATAATGGTGAGTTTGCAGAACATGGAATAGAGTTAGAATGGCAAGATATACCAGAGGGAACTGGCAGAATGTGCACAATGTTGCGCAATGGTGAAGCTGATTTAGCAGTTATCTTGTCAGAAGGCATAATTAAAGACATTTCACAAGGAAATCAAGTACAAATACTTCAGGAATATGTATCTTCTCCTCTACGCTGGGGAATTCACGTTGCTAATCAATCTGCGTTTAAAAACATAGAAGACTTAAAAGGCAAAAGAATAGCAATAAGTCGTTATGGATCAGGATCTCATTTAATGGCGATTGTACATGCAAAACAGATGAATTGGGACTTAAATCAATTAGAATTTGTAGTAATTAATACGCTAGACGGTGCTATAGCAGCCTTACATAATAATGAAGCGGATTACTTCATGTGGGAAAGATTTATGACGCAACCAATTGTCGATCAGAAAATTTTCAGAAGGATTGGTGAGTGTCCTACTCCATGGCCTTCTTTTGTTGTAGTAGCAAGAAAAGAATTTGCAGAGCAAAATAATGCTTTAATAAAACATTTACTCGAAATAATAAATACTACTACTTCTGAGTTTAAACATATACCAAGTATAGATCGCACGCTTGCTACAAAATACAATCAAAAATTAGAAGACATTCAAGCTTGGTTAAAACTTACTCAATGGTCTCAAAAACAGTTACCTGAAAGTAAATACCAAAAAATAACAGAGGAATTAAAAGCTTTGGATCTATTAGAAGAAGTAAAACCTTATAAAGAGGTAATTCTATAGTTATAAATAATAACTACTGCTATAATTACAAAATGAAAGAAGATAAAATTAGTAATGCTAAAAAATGGTATCATTACCTTAAGGTTCCACATCCTTGGGATAATCTTATCATACTATTACTTAATATTCTTCTTACTATCCCTATCTTCATTATTGCTCATCAGAATCTAATTGATCCAGAATGGGCATATCACGCAGATAGAATTATTTTATTTTTGTTAATTATAATAGCGGTTCAATTTTTGTTACAAAAGTTAAAAACCTTGCTTTTTATATTAATAATAATATATTTAGGAGTATTGACATGGGCTAGCATTGCAGGAGGCTATGGCTATCAAGCAATATTTGACGACTATCGTGCAATGATTTATACCATGGCAGAAAACCCTGCACCTCAAGATATTATTATATCTAAACTATTGCCTTTTCCTAATAAAACTAAAATAATAAAAGCGATTGAATATGATAATCCTTCTGTGCGAAACTTTGCATTACTTGCTACGACAAAGCATTTTACAAAGACAAAAGGCTATTATGAAAATCGCCGACTAATTCAGTCTATGGCAGTATTTAAGGAGATACGCACTAGATGGAATTATGTTAATGATCCCAAAGGAAGGGAGTATATTGCTACTGCATCAGAATCATTAATTCACTTTTCAGGTGATTGCGATGATTATTCTATTTTAATGGCAGCGGCAATTCGTGCTATCGGTGGAACTCCCCGACTTATTCATACAAAAGAACATATGTATCCTGAAATGCTAATAGACAATAAGGGAGATCTAGAACAGGCAATTTATCTTATAAAAGAACTACTTTTCAAAGAAGAAAGTAAAGGAAAAGAAATACATTACCATATCGATGAAAGAGGTCAAATATGGCTAAATCTAGACTATACTGCTAGATACCCAGGAGGTCCTTTTATGTCAGAAGAAATTTTAGGACAATTAACTTTAAATTAAAAATTATGATTATCACAAACTCAACCCCACTAATTGCTGGCTGTATCTTTGGTGCGCTAGCAGTTATATTTGGCGCATTTGGCGCACATGCTTTAAAAAAACGTATGAAAGCAGAGCATCTAACTAGTTTTGAAACTGGTGTAAAATACCAAATGTATCATGCTATCTTATTAGTTGCACTAGGATTAATGCCACATGTGGAAAAAATAACACACGCTGCTAACATAATAATTATTGGTACTATATTATTCTCATTTAGTATTTATGGGCTTACTTTAAGCGCAACTTTCGGCAAGAAAATAAAAGTTTTAGGTCCTATTACTCCTATTGGCGGCTTATGTTTAGTAATTGGATGGTGCATGCTATTGTTCTACTCAATAACTATTTAATTTTTTAACAAATATAAAAGGTAAAAATACCAAAAATATGGTATTTTCAATGTAATCAACAAGTACAAACAACTATCATATCAATTTTTATTTATATTTGTTTTAATAAGCAAGAATAATAATTAACACAATACTTTAATGAGAAAAATTTTAAGTGTAATAGGTGCAGTTGCTTTATTAGCATCTTGTAACCAAGAGAAAGGATATGAAATACAAGGAGAACTTACTGGTATTCCAGACGGTACTACAGTGTATTTAGAGAAAATTAACCAAGAGAGCAAACAGCTACAAGCAGTTGACTCAACTATAGTAAAAGATAACACTTTTGTACTTAAAGGTAAAGAAGAGTTTCCTGACTATAGTTTTATTGCCTTTAAAGATATTGAAGGTAGAGTGCCATTTATTTTAGAGAATGGAAAGATTCAATTAAAATACTATGCTGATAAAATTGAAGAAAGTGCTGCAACAGGAACTAAGAACAATGATGAATTTGCAACTTTCAATAAAAAACGCAATGAGTTTACAAAGAAATTAGTTGCATTTAGAGCTGCTAACCAAGAAGCATATGAAAAAGCTCAAGCTGAAAAAAATGAAGCTGAGATGGAGAAAATTTTCAATGCTTATAATGAGTTAGCAGAAGAAAGTAATAATTATGTTGATAATTACTTAGAAGAGAACCCTCAATCTATTGTAACTTTAGTAACAATGAATGAATATACTCAAAGAGGTTATTTAGGGAAAGAAGAAGTATTAGAAACATATAATAACTTAAATGATGAGCTTAAAGAATCAATGATTGCAAAATCAATGAAAAATTATGCTGACCAAATGGCTGATCCTAAAGTTAAAATCGGTGATAAAGCACCAGATTTCAGTGCAAAAACACCTGAAGGAACTGAGTTATCATTAAAAGATGCATTGGGAAAAGTTACAATTATAGATTTCTGGGCTTCATGGTGTGGTCCTTGTAGAGCAGAAAACCCAAAAGTAGTAGCTCTTTATGAGGATTATCATGACAAAGGACTAAATATCATAGGTGTATCTTTAGACAAAGAAGAAAATAAATGGAAAGAAGCAATTAAAAAAGACGGATTAACATGGTATCAAATTTCTAACTTAGCATATTGGCAAGATCCTATTGCACAAGAATATGAAGTTAAAGGGATACCAGCTACATTTATCTTAGATGAAAATGGAGTTGTAATTGCTAAAAATTTAAGAGGTAAAAAACTAAGAGAAAAAATTAGTTCTATCCTAGATAAATAAGACATAATTAAAGAAAAAGAGGAGGTTACTGCGTTCAGAAACCTCCTCTTTTTTATTTATTACAATATATTTTAATTAAATTGCTATAAATTAAGCTTTATGTAAAAGTAGAGCATAGATCATTTACCATTTATTAAAACAAATACTTTATGACCCGCAATATAATTTTAATGCTTTCAGTATTATTATTTATGAGTTTTAATACTCCCAAGAGCCCTTATCATATAAAGGGGAATACTATTAACGTAAAAGAAGGTACAAAAATATACCTCAATGTTTTAGATCCTAATACAAATGATTTTATTAAAATTGACTCAGCATTAGTGAGAAATAATTCATTCGAATTAAAAGGTAAAAACGTTTTAACTGGATATGCAAGTATAGACTTACCAGAATTTTCTGAACTTTTGATTCTAGAGCCTGGAACAATTCAAATTGAGTATAATGCTGAAAAACCATTAGAAACATTTACAAAGGGAACTGCAAATAATAATGCTTTATATAACTTTACAAAAGAAGTAAGAAATAGACAAATGAAAGCAGATGCATTTAGAGTAGATAATAAAGAACTAATTGATAAAGCTTTTGAAGAGAATGATGGTAAAACATTAGATTCATTATCTAATGAATTTTCAAAATTATTAGATAGTATTTCGCAATATATAGTTACGCAAACAAAAGAACATCCTGACTCTTATACTTCACTGGTTGTATTATATCAACGCTTATATAATAATATAGACCGAAATGAGGCTTTAATCAATTATACGTTATTGAGCAAAGAACTTCAATCAACAAATTTAGGAATAGCTTGTAAAAAAATGCTTGATAATTTTAATGAAATTAAAGTAAAAAAAGGAGAAATAGCTCCAAACTTTATACTTAAAGATTTAGACGGTAATGAAATAAATCTAAAAACAAGCTTAGGTAAATTAACCTTAATACATTTTTGGGAACCTTGGTGCCCAGTTTGCAAAGAGCGATTACCTATTGTGAAAGATCTCTATAAAAAATACCATGATAAAGGTTTAAATATAATTAGCATTACATCAGATAATTCTATTCCTGAAATTAAAGAGATAGTCAAAGAACAAAATATGACATGGCCACAAATTTCTGACTTCCAAACAACAAGTGTAATCTATGGCATTCGTGTAGTCCCAACTGTCATTTTACTCGATAGTGAAGGAAAAATATTAACCATTGATCATCTGGATGGAGATATAGAAGATATTATTTCATCCCATATCAAATAATTAATAATTTGACTAAAAAAAGCCTCTATAAGTTTATATTTATAGAGGCTTTTTTTATATACCCACAACACTAGCTGATTTACAAGCATTTATATTGAAAATTCTTATATTGAAAATATGTGTAAAGAATCTATTTCAATTTTTTTATTAAATATTACTCATTACATTGTAACAAAAAATTAAAGGCTGCGTCATATAGCTATGAACAAAAAGTTGGAACAAGAGTTTGTAGAATTATTGGATAAGAATCAAAATCTTCTCCATAAAATTTGTAGGCTATATACTACAGATGATGCTGCACATAAAGACTTGTTTCAAGAAATTTCTATTCAATTATGGAAAGCATATCCTAAATTTAAAGGAGAATCTAAATTTACTACCTGGGCTTATAGGGTAGCATTAAATACTGCCATATCTTTGTACAGAAAACAAACTAGAAGCCTAACCACTACTTCAATTGACTTAGCTAATTATAGATTCGAATACACAGAGTATAATCACCAAGAGGAAGAACAATTAACGTTGTTATACAATGCTCTGCATCACTTAAACGATATCGAAAAGGCTCTTATATTCATGTATTTAGAAGATAAAAACTATGAAGAAATAGCCGAAACATTAGGAATATCAGAAGTAAATGCAAGAGTAAAAATGAATAGAATAAAAACTAAACTCAAAAAAATATTAAATCCTTAGAAGAACGACAATTATGAAGGAGCTAGATTTATTAAAAAAACATTGGAATAGTACGCAGAATTTTCCTAAAATTACTGCAGATGAAATAAGAAAAATGATACATAAGAAGTCTTCATCTATAGTGATGTGGATTTTTATAATAAGTATAATTGAATTTACATGTCTTAACCTTGCAAGTTACTTTTTTATCAATAATGATGTTGATGATGATACACCAAAAGGGACAGCATTTACCTTTATGATAGACTATATCGATTACGTATCGATTAGCATATCTATAATTTTCATAATCTTATTTTACAATAACTATCGAAAAATTTGTACTAAGGATTCAACCAAATCTTTGATGAAGCAAATAATTAAAACCAAAAAGACTGTGAATTACTATATCTACTGTAATTTAGTCGTAATACTAGTAGGTCTATTAGTAACTATTTTTGATATTATTACTAATCAAGGACAAGTTAACCTAGCAGTTACATTGATTAGTATTGGGATAGTTTTAATCATCTGCTCTTTATTTTTATTTATTATTTGGTTATATTACAAAGTCATATATGGTTTCTTAATTAAGAAGCTTATGAATAACTACAAAGAGCTCGAAAAAATAGACTTTGAATAATATTATTCATATATTTTATCTAACTTACACACTAGAATAAGTAAGTTTTCAACACTATGACAATTACACAATTAATATACGCTTTAGCAGTAGCTGAGCACAAAAACTTCACTCTAGCTGCAGAAAAAATATTTGTTACCCAGCCTACATTAAGTATGCAAATTCAAAAACTTGAAGAAGAACTTGGTGTACTTATTTTTGATAGAAGTATAAAACCTATACAATTAACATCAGTAGGAGAAATCATAATAAAACAAGCAAAGAAAATAGTTGATGAATCAGAGCGTATAAAAGATTTAGTAGATCAGGAGAAAGGATTTATTGGAGGTATTTTTAAATTAGGTATTATACCTACTGTAGCTCCTACTTTACTGCCTATGTTCTTAAAAACGTTTCTAAACAAATATAACAAAGTAAACCTAGTTATAGAAGAATATACAACTGAAGAAATCATCGCTAAATTAAGAATGGGATATTTGGATGCAGCAATTGTAGCTACTCCATTAGAAGAACAAGATATAGTAGAAAAAGTCTTGTATTACGAACCATTTGTAGGATATATACCTAGTAATTTTAGACAAAATCTAGACAAAGAGATTACCCCAGAAAGCTTGGATTTAAAAAACCTTTTACTCTTACAAGATGGTCACTGTTTTAGAGATGGTATAATCAATATCTGTAAAAGTAGTATTCCTGATGACAAGAATTTCAAACTTGAAAGTGGTAGTTTCGAGACGCTTATTAACCTGTCTAAGGAAGGCTTAGGATATACTTTACTTCCATATCTACACACACTTAATTTAAATAGCGATGACAAAGCAAATTTAGTTGCTTTTAAAGATCCTAAACCAGCACGAGAAATTAGTCTTATCTACACCAAGAATGAACTTAAACTGCAAATAGCTAATGCACTCTACGAAGTGATATTAAGTGTTATAAGAGGAGCTATCGCCTTCCAAGATGTAAAAATAATCAGTCCAAAAAAGAAATAAAAAAACTAATATAAATAAAAAAGGCAACCATAATGGTTGCCTTTTTCTATACTACTATATGCAGTCTTATTTTTGTTCTTCTTTGTCTTTAACTACAAGTCTGAACCCTTCACCGTGAATATTTAAAATTTCAACTGCTTCGTCTTTTTTCAAATATTTTCTCAATTTAGCAATATAAACATCCATACTACGAGAAGTAAAGTAATTATCATCTCTCCATATTTTTGTTAAAGCTACCTCACGAGGCATTAAGTCATTCTCATAAATTGCTAACATTTTAAGCAATTCATTTTCTTTTGGTGAAAGTTTAATTGGCTCATCATTTTCAAAAGTAAGGAATCTTAATTTTGAATTTAAATGGAATTTACCAATTTGGAATTCAAATTTAGTGTTATCTGTTTTAATCTCAGATGATTTTCTATGAATGATTGCTTTAATTTTCATTAAAAGCACTTCTGAATCAAAAGGTTTATTTAAGTAGTCGTCTGCTCCCACTTTATATCCTTTTAATACGTCTTCTTTCATTGATTTTGCAGTTAAGAAGATGATTGGCACCTCTTTGTTTTTATCACGAATTTCCTTGGCTAGAGTAAATCCGTCTTTATAAGGCATCATAACATCTAAAATGCATAAATTAAATGTATCACGTTTGAATTTTTCAAACCCTTCCATTCCATTTTTTGCAAGTGTAACTTCAAAATCATTGATGGCTAAATAATCTTTTAAAATTGCTCCGAAATTTGGATCATCTTCTACTAATAAAATTTTTTTGTTGTTTGTTGTTTCCATGTTATATGTATTAATTTATTAATGGCATTTTTATAATAAACGTACTTCCTTTTCCCTTCTCACTTTCCACATACACTTGAGAATTATGGACTTCCACAATTTGCTGCACATAAGCCAATCCTAATCCATGACCTTTTACATTGTGCAAATCTCCTGTATGTTCTCGATAGAACTTGTCGAATATACGTTTTTGAGCATGTTTACTCATTCCTATTCCATTGTCTTTGATCTTAATTAATATAAAATCTTTGACATTCTCAGTGTATATATCAATAATTGGCTTTTCCTGTGAATACTTAATAGCATTATCAAGAATATTGACTATGACACTAGTGAAATGGAAATCATTTCCTAACACGTCAGTTCTTCGAGCGTCTAAGTGTAAATTAATCTCTCCTTCTCTATCCTGAATTATCAATCCTACGTGATCTACCGCATTTTCAATAATTTCATGAACATCCATTTGATCTTTATCTACATCGAACTCTCTTCTTTCTAATTTTGAAATTCTTAAAACATTTTCTACTTGAGCATGCATTCGCTTATTTTCATCGCGAATCATTTTTAAGTAACGATCTACCTTTTCAGCATCATTTATCACCTTTGGATTTTTTATAGCATCCAGGGCTAAATTAATCGTTGCTATAGGTGTTTTAAACTCATGGGTCATATTATTAATAAAGTCTGTCTTTATCTCTGAAATTTGTTTTTGTTTAATCAATTGATTTATTGCATTCAAATATGCCGCAATAATAACAATCGTAAACAAAATAGACAAAAACGTAATTCCTAATAACGATGAAAATAGATACTTACTTTTCTCTGGAAAAGTTAAGTACAATTGATATTTCGTCTTTCCATCATTATCTGTTAAGATTGGAACCCCATAGGTTGATCCATCTTCATAGACAAATTCATCTGACTTTATCTTTGTCGCTAACCCTTTGTTATATACACCGTATTCAAACTTTGCATTAACTCCATATTGTTTTAATTCCTTTCTAAGCAAGTCTTGTAACTTATCTTTAGAAATTCGTTCATCAATACTTCGCAATGCAACAATATCTTTAAAGTATATTTCAAATTGCGCTTTATCTAGTATGTCTAAGTTACCCGACTGCTCTTTTACCTCATCAGGATAGTTTTGTCTAATCGCATTGCGATCAAAACCATCACCTTTGTAAATCTCAGTCTTGCGTTTAGATACTAAATTTTTTACTTTTAAACTATCTGAAACCTTGCTGTCAAAGAACGAACCTTTTATATTATAATCTTCTAATATTAATGTATTAGAATACAATATTTCTTCATTCGTCTGTGGATTGCGCTCTATATACAAGTATTGCTTTAACTCACTTGTTTTGGGCGCAGTCCCTATACTATCTTTAAGTTTATTATAAAACTTATAAAACTCTGTGGCCTCATTCTGCTGCATCGAATTAGCAACATTTCCTAACACCTGTTGAACATGATACTTAAATTGTTCTTCATTATTATTATATGAACTTATAATCCAATAAAGCTGTACCACAATGATACCTATCAATGAAAAACTCATGATAGCTACCAACATTCTAAACTTAAATTTATTCATGAACTTTCAAAATTAACATTAAAAAAAACAACCATCCCATCGATTAACATAAAATTAACTAATTAAAATGAGCTTTTTATCTCTTTAATGTTATTAATAATACATTTTACTTCGTGTTTAACCTTTTTTATATCAATATTCTCAATAACATAATTGCTAAATTGTTTTTTATACTCATCAGATAGCTGATTATTCATAATTTGTCGAATATTGTCATTTGAGACGTTATCTCGTTTTTTAATCCGCTCTATTCGCAATTCGTCAGGAGCAGTTACTAAAATAACAAGATCACATTGCTTGTCTAACTTCTTTTCAAAAAGTATAGCTGTTTCTTTAATCACAAATGGTTTATCTAAATGACTTGCCACCCATTGTTCAAAATCTTTTTTGACCTCGGGATGTACTATATCATTTAGTTTTTCCAATAGTTCCTTATTTTCAAAGACCGTTTCTCTAATTACCTTACGATCTAATTTATAGTCGTCAGTAATTACATTTATCGGGAATATGTCCTGCACCCTGTCTACGATGTCCTTTCTATCCATAATAATCTTTGCACGATCATCAGCTATATATATAGGAATACCTTCCTCTTCAAACATCTTTGCGACAGTAGTCTTTCCACTACCTATTCCCCCCGTTAAACCAGCTATTAATGTTTTTCCCATAATTCTCATTTAAAGAACATTTCTGGCAATGCAACTTCTGGTTTTTGGTTAAGTATAAATACTTTGTACACTGATTTAACAAATCCCGTGCCATAACCATAAAATTGTATAAAAACTGCCAAAATTGATAAAAATCCTATTTTTATACTTCTATTTTTTATCGATGATATTACAAAAATTAATAAAAAATAGAATATATAAATATTAATTAACAAATAAACCCCCTTGAAAGCTGCTATTATACTAAATATCAACCCTATCAAAAACAAAAGGGGAAACCAATATGTTAATTTTGAATATTTTGGGTATCTCTTGTTCAATATGGGTCTTGCCTTTCCAAATTTATTTACCTGAGTATAAAACTTTTTCCAATCAATTCTACGCTTGTGATAGACATAAGCTTTGGGAAATAATTCAGACTCAAAACCTAACTCCCACAAACGTATTGTTAAATCTGGATCTTCACCAGGATGTATCTTCCCAAAACCTTTTGATGCTTCAAAAGCTTTCTTAGATATCCCCATATTGAAACTTCTTGGCTGAAATTTACTTAAACGCTCACTTCCTCCACGAATACCTCCTGTTGTTAAAAACGATGTCATTGAAAAATTTATTGCCTTTTGTACTGCACTAAAACTATCCAAAGCTGCATCTGGTCCTCCAAAACAATCTACGTATTTGCTATCTAAGTAAGTATTCACCTCTAATAAATAATTCTCTGGAATAATGCAGTCTGAATCCAGTATGATGTAATAATCTCCTTTAGCTCTCTGCATTCCATAATTCCTAGAGTCACCTGGACCCGAATTATCTTTATAATAATAACTTATATTTAAGCGATTACTATATTTTAAGACAATTTCTCGTGAATCTATTTTTGATCCATCCTCTACAACTACCACCTCAAATTCCCCACTATACTTTTGGCGACATAAACTTTCTAAAAGCTCATCTATTTCATCTGGGCGATTGTAAACAGGAATAATGAATGAATAGTACATTTATAGTTTTTTTTATAATACGGTCACAAAAATATCGTTAAGTATTGTAATACGAAAATTGATTGGTATATTTAACCGTACTAATTTAAATGATTTCAAATAAATTAGGAATACACACAATACAAAACATGACAAATTATGAATAAAATTAATATACTCTGGGTGGATGATGAAGTGGATTTATTAAAACCTCACATTTTATTTCTTGAAAAGAAAAACTACAATATCACTACGTGCACAAACGGTCAAGACGCTATAGAATTATTTGCAAAAGAAGATTTTGACATCGTATTCCTAGACGAAAATATGCCTGGCCTTACAGGATTAGAAACCTTAAACGAAATTAAAACCATAAAAAACAATATTCCTATCATCATGATTACCAAAAGTGAAGAGGAATATATTATGGAAGAGGCTATCGGTGCTAAAATATCTGATTATTTAATCAAACCTGTCAATCCAAATCAAATTTTACTGAGTTTAAAAAAGAATCTTGATGACTCTAGATTAATTTCAGAAAAATCAACACTAAGTTATCAAAAGGAATTTAGAAATATTTCATTGGACTTAATGGATGCGAGAACCTATGAAGATTGGATTTCTATCTATAGAAAACTTCTTTATTGGGAACAAAAACTCGAAAACATTGAGGATCAAAACCTCATCAACATTCTAGAAGGACAACGTAATGAAGCAAATTCTCTATTTGGTAAATTTATAGAGAAGAATTACGAGTATTGGATTAATAATCCTGAAGATAGTCCTGTTTTATCTCACCAGATATTTAGAAAATGGGTCGCTCCAGAGCTTAAAAAAGAAGATGCAAAAGTACTTTTTATTGTAATCGACAATTTGAGATATGATCAATGGAGAGCTTTTGAACCTATTATTACTAATCATTACAAAGTAGAGTCAGAATACAGCTTCTTCTCTATCTTACCATCTGCAACCCAATATGCACGTAATGCTATATTTTCGGGACTTACACCACTTGAAATGGCTACTCAACTTCCACAATATTGGAAAAATGATACAGACGAAGGTGGAAAAAACCTATTTGAAAATGAATTCCTTCAAGATCAATTAAAACGTCTGCGATTAGATGTCAAAAATGAATATCACAAGATTGTTAGTCAAAAAGACGGCAGAAAACTAGTAGAGAACTTCAAAAGTCTAAAAAACAACAAACTAATTACATTAGTTTACAATTTTGTAGATATGCTTTCGCATGCAAAAACAGAAATGGAAGTAATTAAAGAACTGGCGTCTAATGACAAAGCTTACCGATCATTGACTGTCAGTTGGTTTAAGAATTCACCTTTACTCGAAGTGATTCAACAAGCTCAACAACTTGGTTATAAAATTATTATAACTACTGACCACGGGACAATCAATTGCAAAAACCCATCTAAAGTAATCGGTGATAAAAATACCAGTCTTAATTTGAGATATAAAACTGGTAAAAGTCTCACTTTTGAAGCTAAGGATGTCTATCATGTTAAAGACCCTAAAAAGATTCAATTACCAAGTATTAATTTAAGTAGTTCGTTTATTTTTGCAAAGAATGATTTCTTCTTAGCATACCAAAACAATTTTAATTACTATGCTTCTTATTTTAAAAATACTTATCAGCATGGTGGTATATCATTAGAGGAGTTAATCGTTCCATTTATTGTATTAAACCCTAAATAAACATGGAAATTATTTTTTCAATTAGCGACATTGAGAAAACTGCTGAAATAGTTTTAAAAAATATAAAACACAAAATTGTACTTTTTGATGCACCAATGGGTACAGGAAAAACCACATTCATTAAAGCCTTGTCAAAACAACTAGGAATTACAGATATGACGAGCAGTCCTACATTTTCTATTGTAAATGAATACTACTCTGATACTATTAATCAACGCGTATATCATTTTGACCTATATCGTTTAGAGCAAGAAGAAGAAGCTTATGATATGGGGATGGATGAATACTTAGATTCGAATAACTGGTGTTTCATTGAATGGCCTGAAAAAACTCCTACTATTATTCCAGACGATCATTCTCTTATACAATTATCTGTATTAGAAAATGGCGATCGAAAACTAATATTAGTAAACAACTAACAAAATAAACGACTTTCAATATGGCAATTACTACTCCTTTTTCACAAAAAGATTTAATCCCACAAGAAGAATGTCTAATGATTGAGCGTCAAAAGAGCAGTCTTTTTGTAGGTGTTCCCAAAGAGAATTTCTCACAAGAGAAAAGAATCTGTATTACACCTGAAGCCGTTCAGACATTAAGTTCTTATGGGCATCGAGTCCTGATTGAAAAAGGAGCTGGAGAAGCCGCAAGTTATACTGATCTAGAATATAGTAAGGCAGGTGCAGAATTAACCTCTGATACAAAAAAAGTATTCAGTTGTCCTATTATTGTGAAAGTTGCCGCACCTACACTTGAGGAGATAAAAATGATGGCACCTTATACAGTAGTCTGGTCTACTGTTCAGCTAAAAACCTTGCAAAGTCAGTTCTTTGAAGCATTAGCCAAAAAGAAAATATCTGCGATAGGAATAGATTTCATTCACGAAAAAAACGGTTCTTATCTTACATCAAGTTCATTAAGTGAGATCGCAGGAATCTCTTCCATATTAATCGCGGCAGAACTAATGACTACAACAAATAATGGAAAAGGATTATTATTTGGTAATATTACAGGAGTAATACCTACAGAAGTAGTAATTTTAGGAGCAGGAATAGTAGCTGAATATGCAGCTAGAACAGCTTTAAGCATGGGGGCAAACGTAAGAGTATTCGATAATTCCATCCAAAAACTAAAACGATTACAAAAAAATCTCCCATCACTTGTTTCTACTTCTACCATACAAGACAAAATATTGCTTAAAGCACTAATGCGATGTGATGTAGCTATTGGAGCCATCAGAGGTAAAAACAGATCCCCTATTGTAGTTACTGAAACGATGGTAGAGAATATGAAAAAAGGAGCTGTCATAATTGATGTTGCCATTGATAACGGAGGATGTTTTGAAACTTCAGAACTTACTTCTCATGAAAATCCAACTATAGTTAAGAATGGCGTAATCCATTATTGTGTTCCTAATATCACTTCTCGTTATTGCAAAACAGCCTCTATGGCATTGAGCAATATCATTACGCCTATGCTTATTGATTATGCAGAAAATGGCGACTTAGACGGTGCTGTACATGGCGATACAATTATAAAAACAGGAATCTATAGTTATAAAGGATTAGTTACAAACAGAAGTGTAGCAAATTGGTTTAACTTAGAATATAAAGACATCTTATTATTTACTTTTTAAATTTTTACTAAATGACTAGTTTTCCAATGTCTTATTAGTATTTTTGCACAAAATCATAAAAAATGAAGTTTACCCAACGCTTAGCTTATTATCTATTTGGATTATTGATTGGATGTATGTTCTTGATCTATTTCTTTGGTGAAAAAAAGACAAAATTTTGTTACTTACCAAACTGTAGAGTTTTAAAAGACATTAGAAGCAAACCAGTAAAATATTCTGCGGAGGCAGATGAAATTTTAAAACAAGGTTGGGTCAATGAAGAAGATATTAGAAACACACTTACCTATGGCAAAGTAGATTTTTCTAATAGTAATGTAGAATTCGAAAACGGTAAGATCTATGTTATCAAAGGACAAAACACTAACAAAGAACAATTTACAATCGAAATTGTAAACTACACTGATAAAGCCGAATTAAAAAACATAATAAAAACAGAAAAATAAGTCATTTTCTGTTTTACTTTCAAATATAAATTCTATATTTGCAATCCAATTGAAGGGCGATTAGCTCAGTTGGTTCAGAGCATCTCGTTTACACCGAGAGGGTCGGGGGTTCGAATCCCTCATCGCCCACTACAAAAAAACATAAAATCTCTAGTATATCACTAGAGATTTTTTTATTTAATCACTTTTCTTATAAAGACATATTTAATTAATTTTTGTGATCTTCTCAGCCAATTTACGAGCATTTGGAATAATTAAAAATGCCGATACATAAGCCACAGGTAGCATAGCTGACCAAGCTTTAAAAAACTTAAATATCCATTCACTGTCAAATTCATGCGTCCTAGATACTCCAATTGTTGCCATAATCATTGTCATTGGAATAACCACAAACAATGTGTTTAAATACTTGTAATACTTTTTATTCATCTTTTTCTATTTTGATTTAATAAGACAAAACTAGTCTTACTACTATTCAACAGCATTGACACAAATCAAAAAAAGATTCCTCAAGCAACTTCTTAATTGCAGAATATACAAATCTCTTGCTCAAACAACTTTACTACATATGCAATAACTCTTCTTCTCCCCTATTTTCATCCCCATATTACATATTTGATTATTATACAATTATCTCTATCCATTTCTATATTATAGAGCATCGATATACAAAACCACTATAACTATTTACAGATAGGGCAAATAATGTCCAAAAATTGTCCTTTTTTACCATTCACAAAACAGAAATATCTTCTCAAAACCCAATGTTTATAATGCTTTAAGCAAACTTTAAAAATAAAAAATTAGATTTGTCTAGGTAGTGTGCGAGAATTACTGGTGTAAGCATTGCAAAAACAGGGGTGCACCCAAACAATACCCATGCCGTCCCCGATAAACACTAGGATAAAATGTAAACTAAATTTGAAAAAATAAGAAAAAAGGTGAAGTTAAAATTGACTTTTTTACAGTCATTTTTAGATAAAAATACAAAATTTGATTTGTGTAGTTTTATTTAAAATATACCAGTTAGTACACTGATTAACACTGCAAAATTACAAAAAAATAAAACAACTACTTGATATAAACGCAAAAGAAATAATTTAAAAAATACTTCACTTTCCTGCTATTAATTAAATTCAAAACAGTAACCAATTTATTAATGGACTAACTAGTATTAATCTTTTCTACTCTAAAATTAAACACGAATGCAAATCTTCATTTCTTCATAATTTTTAAAAAACCCTTATCTTAGTGCAGTATTTATTTAATGACATGTCTAACAATTTACTCGATACGCCAATTGAATATTTAAAAGGTGTTGGCCCACAGCGTGCTGACCTATTAAAAAAAGAATTGGGGATATTTAAATATAGAGATTTACTTCATCTATATCCTAACAGGTATATAGATCGCACACGCTTTTATAAAATAAACGAACTATCAAATACAAATAGTGAAGTACAAATCATAGGTAAAATCATCCATCTTAAAACAGTAGAGCAGAAAAGAGGAAAACGATTAGTAGCCACCTTTACAGATGGCACAGGAGAAATAGAACTTGTATGGTTTCAAGGTTTCAAATGGATTCAAGAAAATTTAAAGATAAATACACCTTATGTTGCATTTGGAAAATTAAATAGCTTTAATCACACTTTTTCTATTCCACATCCTGAATTAGAATTAGTAGAAGACAGAAATAAAAATGTCGCATCAGCAATGCAGGCAGTCTACCCTTCTACAGAAAAATTAGGAGCGCGAATTTCTAATAAACATATGCTTAAGATGATGGCTCAGCTGCTACAAGAGACACATCTTTTATTCACAGATACCCTACCACAAGAGCTAAGATCAAAATTAGGAATGATTAGTATGCAAGAAGCACTGATTAATATTCACTTTCCTAAAAATATGGAGATCTTAAATCGTGCAGAATTTCGCCTAAAATTTGAAGAGTTATTTTATATACAATTACAATTACTCATAAAAAACATTGCACGAAAAGGCAAGATTAAAGGGTTTCCATTTGAAAAAGTGGGAGAAAATTTTAATACTTTTTATACAGATCATCTGCCCTTTCCTTTGACCAATGCTCAAAAAAGAGTAATTAAAGAAATACGCAATGATGTAGGTCAGCCAGCTCAGATGAATCGCCTATTACAAGGTGATGTAGGTTCAGGTAAGACGATCGTTGCATTCATGAGTTGTCTCTTAGCGATAGACAATGGATTTCAGGCATGTATAGTAGCACCTACTGAAATCTTAGCTACACAACACTTTATCGGAATTTCAGAATTAGCCGAGCCATTGGGTTTAAATATCAAATTACTCACTGGTTCAACAAAAATAGCCGAAAGAAGGATAATTCATGAAGAATTAGAAAATGGAGAACTACAGATTCTCATCGGTACGCATGCTTTATTTGAAGATAAAGTTATCTTTAAGAATTTAGGGTTAGCTGTAATAGATGAACAACATCGTTTTGGTGTAGAACAACGTTCTAAACTTTGGCGAAAAAATGTTATTCCTCCTCATATATTAGTAATGACAGCTACTCCTATTCCCCGTACTCTAGCTATGACTCTTTATGGTGATCTAGAAGTTTCCGTTATTGATGAATTACCTCCTGGTCGGAAACCAATTCAGACGTTGCACTTCTTTGAAGGGAAAAGACTATCTGTATGGCATTTTATCAAAACTGAAATTGCTAAAGGACGACAAGTTTACATTGTTTATCCTTTAATTGATGAAAGCGAAACATTAGATTACAAAAACCTAATGGAGGGTTATGAAGGGATTTCAAGAGACTTTCCGCTTCCTGAATATAGCGTAAGTATTGTACACGGTCAAATGACACCAGCAGAAAAAGATAGAGAAATGGAGCGATTTGCTAAAGGTGAGACTAATATAATGGTTGCTACTACAGTGATTGAAGTAGGTGTAAATGTTCCTAATGCTTCTGTGATGATTATAGAGAGCGCAGAGCGTTTTGGATTATCTCAATTACATCAGTTAAGGGGGCGTGTAGGTCGAGGAGCAGAACAAAGTTACTGCATCTTAATGACTGGTGATAAATTAAGCAACGATTCTAAAATCAGAATGGAAACGATGTGTCGTACAAATGATGGTTTTGAAATATCAGAAGTAGATTTGAAACTTCGCGGTCCTGGAGATATTATGGGAAAACAACAAAGTGGGACACTTCCTTTAAAAATTGCTGACCTTATTAAAGATCAAGACATTTTACACTATGCGAGGCATCAGGCAGTACTTTTATTAAAAGAAGATCCAGAATTAAACAATCCAGAACATCAAAACATAAAAGCAAAACTAGCAATTCTCAATAGTAATACAACCATTTGGAATTATATAAGCTAATCAATAATATATACACAACAATAAAGATGAAATTAGTATTCGCATCAAACAACAAAAACAAAATAAAAGAAATTAAAAACCAATTACCCGATACAATAGAGATTTTAAGTCTTGAGGATATCGGTTGCATGGTAGATATCCCTGAAACAGCAGATACTATAGAAGGTAATGCACTCTTAAAAGCTGACTATATTAAAAGACATTATGGATATGACTGCTTTGCAGACGATTCAGGACTAGAAGTAGATGCATTAAATGGTGCTCCTGGTGTGTATTCTGCCCGCTATGCAGGAGAAAAAAAAATGACGACGCTAATATTGATAAACTCCTAGCTACATTAAATAAGGAAGAAAACAGAAAAGCTAATTTTAAAACTGTTATTACCCTGCATTTTCAAGGAGAGACTTATCATTTTACAGGAATCGTAAACGGCAGTATCTTAAAAGATAGACAAGGCAATGAAGGTTTTGGTTATGATCCCATTTTTATAGCAGATGGCATGGATAAATCATTTGCCGAGATAGGTATTAACGAAAAGAATGCTATAAGTCATAGAGGTAAAGCAGTAAAGCAATTGGTAGATTTTCTGCTATCAAAATAAATTTCCCTTTTAAAAGCTAATGTCTCTGCATTAGCTTTTATTCATTATGACTAATTCACAATCGATCAAAATATACAAATAAATCTCCCCCTATCTCATAAATTGAACGAATAGCTAAAAAATATATTGATTGTAAAACAAGACACAATTGTCATAAGATAAAGAATTAAAAACATTAAAAAAACAAATATAAAGAATTTTGATATTCTTAGTAATCAAAGACTTTCCCCCCTATGATGATGACAAGAACGTACTAAAATTAACTTATTTTTAAAAAATAACAAAAAAATAGCATTTCATCAAAAAGAATAACTTATATTTGTACCTATTTTAATATTTATATGAACAATTTCGAACAATTAGGATTAAACGAATCTCTTTTATCAGCGATTAATGATTTAGGTTTTACAGATCCATCAGAAATCCAACAAAAGGCGATTCCTTTACTATTAGAAAAAAAAACCGATATTGTTGCGTTAGCCCAAACGGGAACTGGGAAAACCGCAGCATTTGGTTTTCCTTTGATCCAGAAGATAGATGTGTCTAATAAGAACACACAAGCGCTTATCTTATCGCCGACTAGAGAGTTATGTTTGCAAATAGCAAACGAAATTAAACAGTACTCTAAGTACGTTAAAGGTCTTCATACTGTTGCTATATACGGTGGTGCTAGTATCACTGAACAAGCAAGAGAAATAAAACGTGGTGCTCAAATCATTGTAGCTACTCCTGGTAGAATGCAAGATATGATCAACAGAGGTATGGTTAATATCAAGAATATCGAATACCTTGTTTTAGATGAAGCAGACGAAATGCTTAACATGGGCTTCTACGAAGATATCACAGCTATTTTAGCTGATACTCCAGAAGAAAAAGACACTTGGTTATTCTCTGCTACAATGCCTGCTGAAGTGGCAACTATAGCAAGAGAATTCATGAAAACACCTGAAGAAATTACAGTTGGACACAAAAATCAAGGATCTACAACAGTTAGCCATGAGTTTTATGTAGTTGGTGCGAGAGATCGTTACTTAGCTTTAAAACGTTTAGCTGATGCTAGTCCGGACATTTTCTCTGTAGTATTCTGTAGAACAAAAAGAGATACGCAAGCAATTGCTGAAAAGTTAATTGAAGATGGTTACAATGCCGCTGCATTGCACGGAGATTTATCTCAAGCGCAACGTGATGCTGTAATGAAATCATTCAGAAGTAAACAAATTCAGCTTCTTGTAGCAACTGACGTTGCTGCACGTGGTATTGACGTAGACAGTATTACTCACGTAATCAACTACCAACTACCTGACGAGATCGAGACATACACTCACCGTAGTGGACGTACTGGTCGTGCTGGTAAATCTGGAGTTTCAATGGTGATTATTACCAAGAGTGAAATCAGAAAGATTAACCAAATCGAACGAATCATTAAAACAAAATTTGAAGAGAAACAAATTCCTTCAGGTATTGAGATTTGTGCGATTCAATTATATCACTTAGCTAACAAAATCAAAGATGTAGAAGTAAATCCAGCTATTGAGACTTACTTACCTGCTATCTCTGAATTATTAGCTGACTTTGACAAAGATGAAATTATTAGAAAAGTAGTTTCTGTTGAATTTAATCGTTTCTTGGATTACTATCAAAAACCTGCTAATAATCTAACAGCTATAGCTTCAGGTCGCGGGGAGTCTCGTGAATTACCTAAAGACGGTGCTGTACGTTTCTTTATTAACTTAGGTTCAAAAGACAACTTAGATTGGATGTCTTTAAAAGACTATTTAAGAGAAACGTTAGATTTAGGACGTGATGATTTATTTAAAGTTGACGTTAAAGAGGGATTCTCTTTCTTTAATATTGAAGCAGAACACGCTGAAAAAGTAATGTCGATTTTGAATAATGAAACTTATGAAGGTCGTCGTGTAAACGTTGAAATCTCTAATAATGACGGAGGAAGAAACGCTGGAAGACGTGATCATAATAGAAGAAGTGGTGGTGGTAGTCGCAGCTTTGGGGGTGATAGAAATGACAGAGGTGGTGATAGAAGATCATCTAGCAATAGATCAGGTTCTGGAGAAAGAAGAAGCGAAGGACGCGGAGAAAGAAGAAGTAGTGATAGCGGAAGCAGAGCTCCACGTAATGAGAGAGGTTCTAGAAGAAGTAGCGAAGGAGGATCATCTAGACGTACAAACACTAGAAGAAACTAATTTGTTAATTTTTTTAAAATAACACTTAAAACTGTAAAATATCTTTTATTTTTAGGCAATCTTAAGAATATGAGAAATTTTACAGTTTTTTTGTTTTTACTCCTTTCTACATTCTGTGCAACTGCGCAAGATAAAAAAGAAGTAAAAGGAACAATAATGAATGACAAATCATTCCTACCTGTGGATGATGTTAATATTATAAACCTTACTAAAGTTAAAGCTACTGTTAGTAAAAGGGATGGTACCTTTACTATTGAAGCTGCTTTAAACGATTCTATTCACTTTTCGTCGCCAGGATATACACCTATCAAACTGAAAGTAACTAATGACTGGCTTAGCAACGAGAATTTAAAAGTTTACTTAAACGAGCAATCAATTGAATTAGATGAGATATTCATCAAAAAATTCAATTTGACAGGTTATCTACAAGTAGACACAAAATTAATTGAGCTTAATGATAAGATGCAGTTTGATTTCTACAAGCGTAATCAAACTCCCTATTACGGAACATCAATGGGCAATTTCTTTAGTCCAGTGGATTTAGTCTATAATTTATTTAAAGGAAAAGACAAGAAACTAAAAAAGATTGAAGCTATTAAGGAAGATCAAAATATGATTGCTTTAATGCAGACAAGGTATGATCGTGAAATAGTCTGCGGTCTATTAGATATTACTAGAGAAGATATAGTCAAATCTTTACAGAATTGTAGTTATAGCGATAAATTTATTTATACAGCGACAGACTTTCAAATCTATCAAGCTTTAAATGACTGTTTCAACAATTCAAAGGTATTGACCTCACAGAAAAAGAATACATCCTCTAATTAGGATGTATTTTTTTGTTTATCCCCTACTCTTTCTTTTAGAAATTTTAGAAAATAAAAGTATTTTTGTACAACATAACAACACATCAATTTTTAAACTACTTCACGAAAAATGAACATCATTTTAAAATCCGCAAAAGTCATTGATGCAACAAGTGCATTTAACAACAAAACTGTTGATCTATTAATTGAAAATGGTATCATTAAAAGTATAGCTGACAAGATTGAAACACCTGCAGGTTTTCAAGAGTTATCATTTGATGATTTACACCTATCACAAGGATGGATTGATAGTTCAGTTTGTTTAGGCGAACCAGGATATGAAGACAGAGAAACCATCGCACACGGTTTACAAGTCGCTGCAAAAAGTGGTTTTACACAAGTAGCGGTGGAGCCTAATAATCACCCACTAACCGACAATCAAAGTATTGTAAGTTTTATAAAGCAAAAAGCTTTTGGGGCTACTACCCAAGTTTTTCCTATAGGTGCATTAACCGTTAAATCTGAAGGAAATGATTTAGCTGAGTTATATGATATGAAAAATGCAGGAGCAGTTGCTTTTGGAGATTATAAAAAATCAATAGACAATGCTAATGTTCTTAAAATAGCCTTACAATATGTACAAGATTTTGACGGGCTTGTTATTGCCTTTTCACAAGATAAAAGCATCAAAGGAAAAGGAGTTGCTAATGAAGGCATAGAAGCCACTAAATTAGGTTTAAAAGGTATTCCTGCATTAGCCGAAGACTTACAAGTAGCAAGAAACTTATTCCTTCTTGAATATACTGGAGGAAAAATGCATATCCCTACTATTTCTACTGCAGCCTCAGTGGATTTAATTAGACAAGCTAAACAGAAAGGCTTAAATGTAACATGCAGCGTTACTGTACACCATTTAACGATGACTGATGAAGTCTTAAACGATTTCGATACACGTCACAAAGTTCTACCACCTCTACGAGATGAAGCAAATAGACAAGCTTTAATAAATGGCGTTATTGACGGAACTATAGATTGCATTACTTCAGAACACAATCCTCTTGATATTGAACACAAAAAACTAGAATTTGATCAAGCTACTTTTGGTACAATTGGTCTAGAATCAGCTTTCGGAGCATTAGCAACAGTGTTACCACTAGAAGTGATTATTGATAAACTAACTAAAGCAAGAGAAATTCTTAATATAGAAACTACTTCTATTGCTGAAGGTAATAAAGCTAATATTACTCTATTTTCACCTAAAAATGAATGGGTGTTTAAGAAAAACAATATATTGTCTAAATCTAAAAACTCTGCTTTTTTAAACCATAAAATGAAAGGAAGAGTTTACGGGACTCTTAATGGTGATAAAGCAACCATTAACGAATAAAAATAATTAATTTTAATATGCTGAAGACTTTTAACGAAAGAGAAATTGAGACAGGAAAAACAATGGCAATCCTATCTCACCTAACAATCATTGGTTGTTTAGTTGCCATATTTATGAATCTAGATCCTAAAAATAAATTTGCAGGTTTTTATATTAAACAAACCTTTGGTATACATATCTTATTTTATATGCTAGCTTATTTTATTGGGATAACTGATACTTGGTTAGTAACTATACCATTTTACATTTGTTTCTTTATTCTATGGATCTATAGTTTTTTGGGTGCAGTAAATGGAGAAATAAAACCATTACCAAAAATTGGCGTATATTTCCAAAAATGGTTTGACAAAATATCAGCTTAATAAATTATGGAAACATCATTATCACTTTCGTATTTAATACAAGAGCCTAAAGTAATTAAAGACAAAAATCCCTTAATATTACTACTTCATGGATATGGTAGTAATGAAGAGGATTTATTCTCTTTTGCTTCAGAATTATCAGATGAATATTATATTGTATCAGTTCAAGCTCCCTACACCGTACCACCTTATGGATATGCATGGTATGCAATACACTTTGATGCTGATGCAAATAAATTCTCAGACGATAATCAAGCAATAGAATCAAGAGAACTAATTGTTAAGTTTATTGACGAATTAATCAAGAAATATCCAATTGATCCAGATAATATAAACTTAGTTGGTTTTAGTCAAGGAGCGATACTTAGTTATGCAATAGCATTATCTTATCCTGAAAAAGTTAATAAAGTAGTAGCTCTAAGCGGTTATTTCAATGATAAAATAATTGCAGAAAATTACAATCAAAATGACTTTTCAAAACTTAAAATGTTTGCTTCTCACGGAACTGTTGACCAAGTTATACCAGTAGATTGGGCAAGACAAACACCTACTATTCTAAAAAGTTTAAATATTGAACATGAGTATAAAGAATACCCTGTCGGTCATGGAGTCCACCCTCTTAACTTTAGAGATTTCAAACTGTTTTTAGAAAAATAGTTATACAACAACTATTACATATAGAAAAGGGGCTGTCAAAATTGACAGCCCCTTTTCTATATACTTGTGTAAAATACTATTCTTCATCAGTCATTTCTTGATCAGAGTTAATTATCCTTAGATCAATGGCTCTTGCAGCCGTATATGCAACTTCTCCCTTACGTTTCAAAACAAAGTCTTTACGAATATCTAATTCCCAACCTTCATTACTTAAAACACCTTTTAAATTCTTTTTCTCAAGTAAGATACTTTCATCT
Source organism: Myroides injenensis M09-0166 (assembly GCF_000246945.1). Taxonomy (GTDB): domain Bacteria; phylum Bacteroidota; class Bacteroidia; order Flavobacteriales; family Flavobacteriaceae; genus Flavobacterium; species Flavobacterium injenense. Next base: position 10,288 of record NZ_BAEX01000021.1, on the reverse strand, counting down.
TTATTAGGTAAGAATATTTCAGCCTTTTTTTCATCTCCTGAAAGAATTACAAAACAACTTATCCCATTACTATCAATATCATTTTGTTCTTCAAAAGAATCTATACTGTTTATTGGGTTTAATCGAAAGCCTTCTTCAAACGGACGTATGCACGCTGATTTTAATTTACTCCAACGATATCCAGCGGAAATAGTGCATCCAAAGTTATCTTCTTCTCCTACTATCGTAGTACTTCCGTCAGTGGTAACGATATCAGTATCCTTGCCCTTTACATTATCTTTTAATATAAAATCACAAGAGCTAAAAAACAAAGCTATTATGACTAAAAAGCTAACTAACTTACTCATAGAGTATCTATATTAAATTAAAAAATATTATTTCTTAGGATACAATACTGTATCTAGCGTTTTAAATTCTGTAGCCTTATCACCATAATAGAAATACTTAATCAATACTTCTCCATGAATATCGCCAGCATAGAAATCTGCAATTATCCAACGATGATTTAAGATTTCAATCTTATTAATAATACATTTATCTCCATTGATAACGCCATAAGGTACTAGCGAATTTCCTTCTGCTTGATGGTTTAATGCCAAAATCTCTTCGCGAATACGCTTTACATCTGCATCAATTGTTTTGTAATCAAAATATTCTTGTGCATCGTCGTTATAATCCAATGTAAAGTATTGTGCTTCTCTTAAATCTGCCACAGCACTTTTTAAAGAATCTCTTACAACTTCTATTCTCTTGTGGGCTACTGCTACCTTCTTCTCTTCCACTTTATACATATTATTATTACTCGCATATAGTAACACAAGAATCAAAAGTGAAAATAAAAATAAGTAAAAAAAAGCTTTATGTCTCATATTTTGGGGTAAAATTAAAATTCTATTCGCAAATTATCGTACGCCAAATATACGTCTTTCGGTAAGATTTTTTCTATTTCTGCATGAAAACCTAAATCTTGAGCAATATGAATAAGATAAGATTGCTCAGGTTTTATTTCTTCAATGAAATCAAGTGCTTCCTGTAACGTAAAATGTGTAGGATGATCTTTAATTCTCAATGCATTAACTATTAAAACCTTACATCCTTTTATTTTCTCTTTTTGCTCTGGGCTTATTGTTTTTGCATCCGTGATATAAACCAAATCTCCCATGCGGTAACCAAAAATTGGCAACTTCCCATGCATTATATCTATCGGTTCAATTACCTTACCTTTTATCTCAAATTTTTTGTTTGACTCAATAATATGAGGATCTACTGCTGGCGCGCCAGGATATCTATTCTCTTTAGTAAAAATATATTCATATCGCTTTTCTAAAGCTGTCATTACTTGCTCTGATGCATAAATTGGAAGTGGTCCATGCAACATACTAAGTGGTCGTATCTCGTCGAGTCCTGCAATGTGATCAGCATGTTCATGAGTAAACAAGATAGCATCTAAATAACTACAATTATTAGATAGCATCTGCTGTCTAAAATCGGGACCACAATCAATTAATAAAGTCAAATCATCCCACTCAATCAGAACAGAAGTACGCAATCTTTTATCGCGAGGATCTTCACTTGATGCTACGGGGTGATCAATTCCAATAATAGGGATTCCTTGAGAGGTACCTGTTCCTAAAAAATATACTTTCAAAACATTTAAATTTATTACAAAAGTAGCGTTTATCTTTTTTTCTTGTACGATATTTGTTAGGTTTGTTTAAAATAGCTAACAATGGAAAAATTTGCAGAAGATTTAGTATTAGAAGGGGATAGATTTATAGAACATCAACCTGCTATTTCAGATAAAGCACTGCGTATCAACTTAAATAATGATATTTATGGTACGTTTGCAGAAATTGGAGCAGGGCAAGAAACTGTTCGTCACTTTTTTAGAGCAGGAGGTTCATCTAGAACTGTAGCAAAAGCAATGTCTGCCTATGATAAAGCATTTAGTGATGCCATCTACACAGTTGAAGACGACAACAGATATGTAACTGAGAGTAGGCTTATTAAAATGCTGGAATACGAAACTCGTAAAATTGAAGCACGTATAGTACGTGAAAGCAATCCTACCAAAACATTTTTTAGTTATGCCAATACAGTAGCGACAATTGACTATGCTAAAAAGAATAAAGGTCATGGATGGGTAGGAATACAGTTTCAGTCAAAACCAAATGAAGAATACAGCATGATTGTGCTTCATATTCAATTTAAAGAAACTGATTCTAAACTACAACAAGAAACTTTAGGAATATTAGGGGTTAACTTAATATATGGTGCTTACTACCAACATCACGATCCTAAAAAAATTATTAGTAGTTTATACGACCACCTTGATAAAGATCAAATAGAAATAGATAGTATTAATTTTTCTGGTCCTCTTTTCGAAAAAGTAGATAACAGATTAATGAGCTTATATTTAGTTAGAAATGGACTAACTGATGCTGTTATGTTTGGCCCAGACGGGCAAAGTAAATTACCTGCAAATGTACTTTATAGACAAAACATATTAGCACTTCGTGGTAGTTTCAGACCGGTAACGATTGTAAATATGAACATTTACAAAGAATCTATAGAAATGTTCATGCGTGAAAACAATCTTAAAAAAGAAGAAACAACAGTAATTTTTGAAGTTACACTTTCTAATTTAATTAGTGAAGGATGTATTGATGAAATAGACTTCTTACACCGTGCAGATTTATTATCTTCTCTTGGGCAAACTGTAATGATTTCTAATTTCCAAGAGTATTATAAACTAACGGAATACTTCTCTAAATTTACCGACAAGCATGTAGCATTATCAATGGGAGTGAGTAGCTTATTAAACATCTTTGAAGAAAAATATTACAAAAACCTTACAGGAGGAATCTTAGAAGCATTAGGTAAATTATTCAGAAACAATATGAAGATTTACTTATACCCTATGAAAGGTGAAAATGGAGAAATAATAAACTCTACAAATCTAAAAGTAGATTTACATATTAAAGAGCTTTATAAATACTTCAAAAAACAAGGACAGATCGTAGATATTGAAAACTTTGATGAACGTAATTTAACTGTTTTCTCTAGAGACGTTCTAAAATTACTACAAGAAAATAAAGAAGGTTGGGAAGATAAATTACCTGAAGGTATTTCTCAGATGATAAAAGAAAAAGAGCTATTTGGCTATAAAGCAAGATAAATCTTTTATATAAATAAAATTAAAAAGGGTTGTAAACTAATTAGATTACAACCCTTTTTAAATACTTATTGCTTGATACTATCATGATATGTCTTTAATATCTCCTCTCTAAAATTAGGATGGGCAATATTTACTAATGCTTGTACACGTTGCTTTAATGACTTTCCATATAAATCTGCTACACCATATTCTGTAACAATATACTGTGCATGTGCACGAGTAGTTACAACACCAGCTCCTTGCTTTAAAAATGGTACAATACGGTTATGTCCTTTATTACTAGTAGAGGCCAATGCTATAATTGCCTTCCCTCCTTTACTTAAAGAAGCACCTCTTACAAAGTCCATCTGCCCTCCTACTCCTGAATACATCTTAGAGCCAAGCGAGTCAGCACATACTTGACCAGTCAAGTCTACCTCTAATGCTGAATTTATAGCAACTACTTTTGGATTTTGGCGAATTACAGACGTATCGTTTACGTAACTAGACTCTTTCAAAACGATAAATGGATTATTATCTACAAACTTGTAAAGTCTTTCTGAACCAATCAAAAATGTAGCTAATGCCCTACCTTTTGTCACTGCTTTCTTAGAACAATTAATTACTCCATTTTCAATTAAATCAATTACACCATCAGAAAACATTTCGGTATGTAATCCAAGATCTTTATGGGAAGTTAACTTTGATAAAACGGCATTAGGAATAGAACCTATTCCCATCTGTAAGGTACTCTCATCTTCTATTAGCTCAGCAACATAATTTCCTATTAAGTTTTCAGTATCAGTAATTGGTGCAAGTTTAGAAGCATAAATTGGAGTATGATGTTCTACTGCCATATCTATTTTGGAAACATGCAATATACTATCTCCAAATGTTCGAGGCATATGTTTATTAACTTGAGCAATTACATATTTAGCTGACTCCATTGCTGCAACTGTAGCCTCTACTGATACCCCTAAAGAACAAAATCCATGCTCATCAGGTGGTGATACTTGTATAAGTACTACATCTACATTAAGAGCTCCCTTTCTAAACAAATTTGGAACCTCACTTAAAAAAACTGGAGTATAAGAACCATTTCCTGCTGAAATAGTATGGCGCACATTGGCACCTATAAAAAAAGAATTGACATGAAAACTTTCTGATAAAGCTGGATTAGCATAAGGGGCTGCTCCTTCTGTGTGAATATGACAAAACTCTACACCTCTTAATTCTTCTGCTCTATCACTAATAGCCTTTGTTAAAATATTTGGTGTTGCAGCAGCTGCGTGAACATAGATCCTATCTCCTGATTGCACTACTTTTGCTGCTTCTTCAGCGGTTACGTACCTCATAAAAGTTTACTTTTAAAAATAACAAATAATTTTTTTGAACGTCTCTTTTTACTATATACCAATAACAAAGAATACTTCTTAAGTACCGAATATTATTTCATATTTAGTATATAATATTAGTTAAATCAATTGCATGATTTAACCTACACAAAATACAAATAATTAAAGTAATTCCAGCTATATAATAAAGCTTCTCATATTCAATTACAAATACATTAACAAATACACTAACAAATTTTGTTAATTCATAAAAAAACACACATTGATATAAAATTCTTATTATTTTTTTACTCAAATAAGTAGCTTTTATATATTATATTTTACTATATATCAGCTATTCTACACACCTTTTTGTCGAACTTAAAACTGCCATATCGCCTAATTCATTGACTACTATTAAACTTTTATGAAATACCAATTATTAATGCATGCCTACTTTTATTATTTGTCTATTATATCATCTACTAAAAAACACGCACATTACATAATACTCAATAAAACGAAAGAAGAATTATTCACGCTAAGACTATTTAAAGAATTAATTATTTTGTCCAAAGAGAATGATTACTACCCTATCAAAAATAGATGTTACCTTGACAAACATCTATTTTTTACTTAAATAATAGTATTTTTGTAGATATTATCATTTCATATAATGACAACAATAAATAAAAAAACATTACAAGACCTAGAGTTTGAAACAGTACTTGCAATCATATCTGAATTATGTGTAACAGAATCAGGTAAAGAAATGGCTATGGAAATTGCTCCCCTTCACACAGAGGAAGCAACAATAAAAGCACTTAAACAAACTTCTGAATATGTAGCATCATATACCAATAATAATGTTATTCCCAATCACTATTTTGATAGCATTGATTACGAATTAAAATTTTTAGGTATCGAAGATAGTTTTCTTGAGGTTAGTAGCTTTAAAAAGATATTCAACTTAACAGAAACAACCTTAAATCTTCTAACATACTTTAGAAAGTTTCAAGAATACTATCCTTATTTATATGAGGATGCAGCACCAATTGTTCTAGAAAAAGACATTATAAAATCGATTGAGAATGTATTAGATAAATATGGAGAAATAAAAGATAATGCTTCTCTTGATTTACTAAACATTCGCAAGAATATAAATCTAGTAAGAGGAAAAATAAATCAAAGCTTTGGCTCTGCATTAACTCAATACAATAGTGCGGGATATTTAGATGACATTAGAGAAACTGTAGTAGAAAATCGTCGCGTGCTAGCAGTAATTGCTATGCATAGACGTAAGGTTAAAGGAAGTGTATTAGGTCAATCGAAAACAGGAAGTATTGTATATATCGAACCAGAAGCAACTCTTAGATATTCTAGAGAATTAAACAATCTTGAATATGAGCAGAGAGAAGAAATTGTACGTATTTTAAAGAACTTAACTAATATCATACGTCCATTTCGTTCTACGTTACTTGAATACCAAGAGTTCTTAACTCATATAGATATAACAGCTGGAAAAGCTAAATATGCTAACAAAATAAATGGTTTATTACCAGAGATCACTAAGGAGCGTACATTGTACTTTAGAGAGGCTTACCATCCTATCCTGTGGTTAAATAACAAAGCAAAACACAAACCTACTTATCCTCAGACTATTTCTCTGGATGAGAACGGAAGAATTATTGTGATTTCTGGACCTAATGCTGGAGGTAAAAGTATCACTTTAAAAACTATAGGGCTACTGCAATTAATGTTACAATCAGGACTTTTAATTCCTGTACACGAGCGAAGCAAAACCTTTTTATTTGATCGTATATTAACAGATATTGGTGATAATCAATCTATTGAAAATCACCTAAGCACCTACAGTTACCGCTTAAAAAACATGAATTATTTCTTAAAAAAATGTAATGATAAAACATTATTTTTAATAGATGAATTCGGTACAGGTTCTGATCCAGAATTAGGAGGTGCATTAGCAGAGGTTTTTTTAGAAGAACTTTATGATAGAAAGGCTTATGGTATCATTACTACTCACTATACTAATCTAAAGATTCTTGCTAATGAGTTGCCTTGTACCACAAATGCCAATATGCTCTTTGATGAAAAATCACTTGAACCGATGTATAAATTAAATCTAGGTCAAGCTGGTAGTTCATTTACTTTTGAAGTAGCTCAAAAAAACGGTATCCCTTTTAGTCTAATTAACAGAGCTAAAAAGAAAGTAGAAGGTGATAAAGTGCGCTTTGATAAAACGATTGCTAATCTGCAAAAAGAAAGACATAAATTAGAACGTACTTCTAGTAATCTAAAAGAAGAAGAAATTCGTGCAAGAGAAGAAAGTAAAAAATTAGAATCGACTAACGCCAAGATTCAAGAAAAGCTAGAAAGATATCAAGAGCTTTTTGATTCTAATCAACGATTAGTTTCGCTAGGTCAAAAGCTTGATGATTTATCTGAAAAGTACTTTAATTCCAAAAGTAAAAAAACTTTGTTTGGCGATGTTTTAAAAATAGTAGAGATAGAAAACTCTAAACGCAAAAAAACTACACCAAAAGAAAAGAAAGTAAAAGCAATAGAGCAAAAAGAAATCATCAAAGAAGTTGAGGAAAAAATAGAGGTAATTCGCCAAGAGAAAAAAGTAGAAAAAGAAAAGAAAAAACAACAAGAGGCTAATAAACCTAATTTCCCACTAAAAGTTGGAGATAGAGTTAGAATGATTGATGGTCGCTCTGTAGGAACGATAGATGCTATAGAAAAAAACAAAGCAACTGTAAATTACGGTTTCTTTACTTCTAAAGTAAGTATAGATCAGCTAGAAATGGTAGAACGTAAAAAATAATGATAGATATACCAAAAGATAAAAAGATAGTCTTATTTGATGGGGTATGTAACTTTTGTGATAATACTGTGAATAAAGTAATCAAAGCAGACCATAAAGATTTGTTTAGATTTACTTCACTTGACTCAGAAAAAGGAAAAGAAATACTAGCTTACATAGGTGTAGATCGCACCAAAATTGACAGTATTATCTTATATGAACCAGGAAAAGCTTACTACATCAAATCGGAAGCTGCCTTAAAAATTGCCTCTTATCTGGGAGGTTGGTATTCCCTATTAACTATTTTTACTATTTTGCCAAAGTCATTTACTAATTTATTCTATGACTATATAGCTAGAAATCGGTATAAATGGTTTGGAAAAAAAGAGAGTTGTATGATACCTGATCAAAAAATCAGAAATAAATTCTTTTAAAGTAAAATCTACAAACTGTATTATGCAATTTTAGCAATAAATTATTTCCCTTAAACTGTAGCAATGCTTATATTTGCGTACTCATAAAAATTATACGAATGCATATTTCATACAATTGGTTAAAGCAATTCATTAAATTAGACGTTACACCAGAAGAAACTTCTGAAACCTTAACTGACTTAGGTCTTGAAGTAGAAGGAATTACTCACTATGAGAGTGTAAAAGGTGGTTTAAAAGGAGTTGTTGTTGGACATGTATTGTCTTGCACAAAACATCCTAATGCTGATAAATTAAATGTAACTAAAGTAGATTTAGGAACAGAAGAGCCAGTACAAATCGTTTGTGGAGCTCCAAATGTAGCAGCAGGACAGAAAGTACCTGTAGCAACTATTGGTACTGAATTATTTGATGCAGATGGAAATGCATTCCAAATCAAAAAAGGAAAAATCCGCGGAGAAGAAAGCTTCGGGATGATTTGTTCTGAAGTAGAACTAGGAATTGGTACTAATGGTGATGGTATTCTAGTACTTGACCCTTCTATTGCAGCAGGTACTCCTGCGGCGGAAGTATTCAAAGTAGTTACTGACGAAGTATTTGAAATTGGTTTAACACCAAACCGTTCTGATGCAATGAGTCATTGGGGTGTAGCTCGTGACTTAAGAGCAGGTCTATTACAAAATTCAAACAATGAAATTCAACATAAAGAGTTAATCACTCCTTCTGTTAGTAAATTCAAAGTAGAAAGACGTACTTTAAAAATGGACGTTTCTGTTGAAGATTACAAAAAAGCGCCTCGCTATTGTGGTGTTACAATTTCAGGAATTGAAGTAAAGCCTTCTCCAGAATGGTTACAAAACAGACTTAAAGCTATCGGTATAGCTCCTAAAAATAATATTGTTGACGTTACGAATTATGTATTACATGATTTAGGACAGCCTCTACACGCATTTGATGCTGCAAAAATTAAAGGGTCAAAAGTAACTGTAAAAACAGTAGCTGCTGGTACAAAATTTACAACATTAGACGGTGTTGAAAGAGAATTACATCAAGATGACTTAGTAATATGTGATGAGAATGGTCCAATGTGTTTAGCTGGTATCTTTGGTGGTACGAGAACTGCGGTATCAGAAAACACAACAACAATCTTCTTAGAGAGTGCTTATTTCAATCCTGTTACAATTCGTAAGGCTGCAAAAAGACATGGTCTAAATACTGACTCTTCTTTCCGTTTTGAAAGAGGTATAGATCCTTCTATAACTGAATACGCATTAAAACATGCTGCATTGTTAATTCAACAAGTTGCTGGCGGTGAAATCACTTCCGATCCTGTTGATTTATATCCTAAAAAGATAGAAGATTTCTCTGTTTTCTTAAACTTCAATAATATCAACAGAATATTAGGGGAAGAAATATCAAAAGAAACTATTAAGAAAATACTTGTATCACTAGATATCAAAGTGCATAGTATGTCTGACATTGGTTTAGGAATTACTGTTCCTGCATACCGCGCTGACGTAACTAGAGAAATAGACGTTATTGAAGAGATTCTTCGTGTATATGGTTTTAATAATATTACCTTCTCTTCTAAACTAAATGCTACAATATCTAATAATTCAAGAACTGAAGATCACAGAGTTCAAAATATTATCTCTAACTTACTTGTTTCACAAGGCTTCTATGAGATTATGTCAAACTCTTTGACTACACCAGATTACACTAATTTAACAGAAGATATTAAATCTAACTTCCAAGTAGATATATTAAATCCACTGAGCCATGATCTATCTGTAATGAGACAAACATTACTTTTTGGAGGTTTAGAGGCAATTTCATATAATATCAATCGCAAGAGAGGTGATTTAAAATTATTTGAGTTTGGTAAGTCTTACCACAAGATGATTACTAATTACGAAGAAAACAAACACTTTGCATTATTTGCTACGGGTAATAATGTGAAGGCATCTTGGAATAGTAAACAATCATTAACTGATTTCTTCGAATTCAAAGGATATGTAAATGGTATCTTAGCACGTTTAGGAATTACAAAATTAAATACTCAGCCAGCTGAATCTGATATATTTTCTGAAGGTATTTCTTACTATCTAGGAAAAGATAAGTTAGTTGAATTTGGTATCCTTAAAAAGGCTATTTTAAAAGAATTCGATATTAAACAAGAAGTATGTTATGCTGATTTTAATTGGGAGAATATATTAAAAGTAATCTCACAAAAAATAAAATTCACAGATATTAATAAATTCCCATCAGTAAAAAGAGATTACGCTCTATTAATCGATGAGAATATTACATTTGATCAAATATACGCTCTAGTTAAACAAGTTGACAAAGCAATCATTAAAGATGTAACTCTTTTTGACGTTTATCAAGGAGATAAAATAGAGCAAGGTAAGAAATCATACGCTATTTCTATATTAATGGAAGACAGCAGTAAAACACTTACTGATAGCCAAGTTGAAAAAATAATGGGTAAAATTAAATACCAATTAGAAAATAACTTAGGAGCTCAACTAAGATAAAA
>NZ_BAEX01000022.1 GCF_000246945.1 Myroides injenensis M09-0166 | reverse complement strand
TTTTTCTTATTTATTATTGTAACTATAGATATAGTTCCATTTCTACTTGTTCTAAAAACTCTTCGCCTCCAATTGATTTTAGGAATGAATTGATTCCAAAGTTCTGAGCATCGATATTAGTCACAAGAAATGTTTGTTTATTCCCTATCAGTTCTTCAACTAAATGCGTTGCTATACCTTTTCTTCTATAGCATTCTTTCACCCAAATTTGCAATATCTTATTATTACTTTTATCAATAATAATGTATCCCAAAGTTTGATTGTCTAAAACTGCTTTTCTAAGTAATAGTTTCGTTTCATTATTTTCTACACAAAACTCAGAATTCTGCCATGTAGGCAAAATATCTTTCTCGGCATAGTAAATTAAATATTCGTAAAAAGGGAGAGGTTTTATTTCAATTTCTGCAAAAGCAGGGTCTAGCTTACTATTAATTTTTGTAGCTCCTTTAATACAGTTTAAGTGGCGCCACTTTTTAAAACCAACTTTGCGATAAGCCTTCATGGCTGTTTCATTTGTAGCTATAACTTCTAAGGAGATTTTACTTATTTTAAAACTTCTAAATATGGGCATTGCATATTCATACATTTTATTGGTAAGCATATTACCTCTAAACTCAGGTAGTACTCCAGTTCCTGCATTATATAGTTTAGCATTCTTTTTACCGTGTAAGATAAAACCTACTAATTTTTTGTTAGTATATACCCCTATAGACTCACTTAATTGAATCCCCTCTGTTTTTATTTTCGCCTTTAAAGCTGCTTCATCTAAGTTCATAGGAACAAAATAATCAGTAAAAGATTGATTAAAAACATGAAGTAACTCATCAAGTGATACTCTGTTTAAAAATTTATATTGAAAATTATAGCTCATAAAACTCTTGAATCAATTTGTTAAAAATATCCTTGGAATACCCTTTTCTAGCATAATGCGAGTTAGTGCCACACCAAAGTGAGTTAAAAGTATGAATATTTTTCTGTTTTGCAAAAATTCTTATATTTTGTGTTAAAGAATTTTGAAAAGGATAAAAAGGAATAGTTAATTCAGAACTATCAATAGCTTCCATGAAGTCATTGACAATTCCTCTTGCCCATTTTCCTGAGTAGGCTCTTGTAAGCCTAGTCTCTAATGGTTTTCCACTATCTAGCAGCTCTTTTTGATACGGTATTGCATTACTTTCGACAGAAGGAATAAATATAGATCCAAACAATGCTAAACTAGCACCGTTTTCAATATATTCTCTAGCTGTTTTACCAGAGTATAGACCACCTGCAACTATTAAAGGACGGTTTATATTACAATCGAGAACTTGCTTAAAAAGTTCTTGAAGAGATAAATTGTCTTTATAGCTATCAGATAAAAAGCTACCTCTGTGCCCGCCTGCTTCAATTCCTTGCAATACAATTGCATCAATATTTGCTTCTTCTAAATATTTCGCCTCTTCTTTTGTAGTAGCGGTACCAATTAGAAATTTCCCATTCTGATGTAAATTTACCACTTCAGAAGGTCTTAGACAACCAAATGTAAAAGATATTATATTAATTTCATGTTTTTGAATGATATCTAACACAAATTCATAACTGTGAAGCCTAAAATCAGAAATATAGTCAAATGGTATATTCTGTTGCGAGCAGTATTGAGCTATAAAATCTTGCATCTTTTCAACTATTTTTAAATCTTGATCTACTACAGGGTTTAAAAATAGATTGACTGCAAAAGGTTTTTTAGTTAATGTTTTTGTTTTGGCAATTAGTTTGTCACACACTTCTGGAGCTAAACCTCCCAAAGGGAGTATTCCTAATCCACCAGCATTAGCAATTTCAGCTACCATTTCTGGTGTACTTATACCTAACATTGGAGCTTGCCCTATTAGATATTTAATTCCTAATATATCATTCAATTGTTTCATTGCTATAGTTCTAAATTCCCAATTGGATAATCTCCAAAATGATGTGATAGACTAACGGTTTTGTAAGTTAACTGTGAATACTTATTTGAGAATAAAAGAATACATACTTTATCATCAGCAAGGCGGATATAGGAAGAAGTATTGCCACGCCACCATCCGTTGTGGTAAGTGTAATTTCTATTATTACCCATGTCTATTAATCTGAATCCTAAGCCGTAATTTCTCACTCCTTTATTTTCAAAACTATACCCTTTAAACATTTGATCTTTGATTTCTTTGCTCAAAAAATTATCATTGTATAAAGCTGTATCTAATTTTAGAAAATCTCTTGGAGTTATATAAATGTTTTTATCCCCATAAGTACCATCCATATAATCCCAATGCATTGGTTGATAATTGCTTTTATAGGATTGGGTAACCAAATCCTTTTTGGACAAATCATCGAATACAAAGCTGTGTTTCATTTCCAGTGGCTCAAAGATTAGCTCTCTAACTACTAATTTGAATGGTTTGCGTTCAATTGCTTCCACTATTGAAGCTAAAACGACATAGTTTGTATTGCTATAAGCGAAGCGTGTATTAGGAGTGAAATCTAAATCAACTTGTCCAGATTTAATAACCTCAATAACGTCTTTGTTAGTAATAGGCTTGGTGAAGTCCCAAACATTATCATAATAACCGTAATATCTTAAACCACTTCTATGACTTAGTAGTGTGCGAATAGTTATTTCAGGATAAGGGAAGTCTTCTATTATTTCCGAAACACTTTGATCTAATGCTATTTTACCCTGATCTACTAATCTAAGTATAGTTACTGCTGTAATTACTTTTCCAGCAGAAGCAATGTGAATGGGTGTGTTTTCAGTAATTACTTCATTATTTCTTTTATTGGCAAACCCAGAATAATCCTCATAGAGAATCTGTCCATTCTTTGCCACTAAAAAGCTACCAGTATAGCCACTTTTCTTTATATTCTTAACATAGAAATCTTCGATATCTTGAGATTTCTCTAAGATATATTCAGGAGCAAGCTTATCAAATTGCATAGCATAATCGTTTTCTTCAATTATATTATGTTCTCTAATAATAGGCATATTAAGCGCTAAATCGCTTTCTTTTTTTTCTTGTTTGCAAGCGCAGAAGCACAGTGCTGTTAGTAATGGGATAATTAGTTTGTTTTTGTTAGTCATAATATATTTACATCAACAATATTTTCTTGACTATTAGGATATAATATTGTTTTTAAAATTAATGTTCTAGTTTAAATTAAGTTTGTTTTTTGTCGCCGGTAATAATCCATCTTTGTGCAATAGGACAGAGATAGACTTCAATCTCATATAAGGTACGCTCATGTATATATAACCATCATTACCTACACGCTCACTATTACCACCCCATGAGTTCTTAACCTTGTAATATGTATTCCCTTTTTGATCTTTTACTTTTCCTACTATGTGCATTAAATGATCGTCTTGTGTCTCAAAACTGTAAAATTCGTTCAAGCGCATTTCAGGAGTTACCTCTTTTTCTTCAACAATCTCCAGCAAACCTTTTTTTGCATCATCATTTGACTCTGGTATAAAAGCAATACCATTCTTACCAGAAAAAGTTGCTTCAGATACATCACAATCAAGGGAAAGACTATATCCTTTCTCTAACGCATTATCTATATTTTTAATATACTCATCTAAAGGTAAATTATATAAAGAACCATTAGAAAAATTATCAGGAATATTTAGTATAAATGGATTGTAATTTTTTTGGTCAGCAAACGAAGTAATTGTAAGATAATCATCAGGATTGATTGTAGTCATCTTTAAGAAAGATTGTGGCGTGTACTTTTTCCCTTCATAGGTAAATTCAGAAATATTCGCGCCCATATAGGTGTCAAGTACAAATTCAGAAATATCTTTCCACTTCATGGAAATAGGCTTTGTACCTTTGGCATAAGAGTCAATCAATGCTTGTAGTGTTTTGAACATTTCAGCATGATCATAATTTTCTTCTCCTTGTTTTCCAGAGTAAGCCTCTATAGGAACGATCCCATACTCTCTAATGCTGTTTATTACATCATGAGCAAGACCACCTTGTCCAAATTGTGCTTTACCTTGTCTTAGAATATAGTTTTCTATTTTCTTTGGATAGGTATTTCTGACTGTATACATTTCAGATAAGTCAATAAATTTCCCTGTTTTTCTGATAATTTCTGATTCTAGAAACGAAGAAGTACTAAAACTCCAGCAAGTACCAGTTTTCCCTTGACTAATTACAGGAGTTGCATCTAAATCGATAACTATTTTAAAATCATATTCTTGGGCATGAATATTAAGCGCAAAAAAAAGCAATGCGCTTGATATTATTAGTTTTTTCATGAGTTATAATGTTTTGGTTTTGCAATATAATGCAAAAAATAGGTTATTTTTACCCTAAATTCAAAAAGATTATGAGTAAGATACAATGGGAAACTGCTATCGAATTTGAAGACATTACTTATAAAAAATGTAATGGCGTAGCTCGTATAGCGTTTAATAGACCAGAAGTTCGCAATGCTTTTAGACCAAAAACGACAAGCGAATTATATCGTGCTTTTTACGATGCACAAGAAGATACCTCTATTGGAGTAGTATTGTTATCAGCTGAAGGACCTTCTCTAAAAGATGGAGTGTATTCATTTTGCAGTGGAGGAGATCAACGTGCAAGAGGACATCAAGGTTATGTAGGAGAAGATGGTATGCACCGTCTAAATATTTTAGAAGTGCAACGTTTAATCCGCTTTATGCCTAAGGTAGTTATAGCAGTTGTACCAGGTTGGGCAGTAGGAGGAGGACATAGTTTACACGTTGTATGTGATATGACTTTAGCAAGTAAAGAACATGCTATATTCAAACAAACTGACGCAGATGTTACCAGTTTTGACGGTGGATATGGATCAGCTTATTTAGCTAAAATGGTTGGTCAGAAAAAAGCACGTGAAATTTTCTTTTTAGGTAGAAACTATTCAGCTCAAGAAGCTTATGAAATGGGGATGGTTAATGCTGTCATTCCACATGATGAATTAGAAGATACAGCATATGAATGGGCTCAAGAAGTATTAGCTAAATCACCAACGTCAATCAAAATGTTGAAATTTGCAATGAATTTAACAGATGACGGAATGGTTGGTCAACAAGTATTTGCTGGAGAAGCAACCCGCTTGGCATATATGACTGAAGAAGCTATAGAAGGACGAAATGCTTTCTTAGAAAAGAGAAAACCAAACTTTCCTAAAAAATGGATTCCATAATAGATTAGAAAGTTATTGAAATTAATAGAGAAGGTTACTGTGTTTACAGTAACCTTTTTTATTTTCCTTGTTATACCTATCAGTGCATTTGTCGTTAATATTGTTTTTTACGCGTTTTAAATAGGTAGTAAGCCGTTTATACTTTAAAACGACATACTATGTTGTTTCGATAAATTTAGTCCTTTAGATCGTGATATTTTAATACTGCTTATTCTCTATCACTTACCTTGATTATTTCAATATAAAAATATCTATTTAGCCAGTTTAAATTTACAAGTACAAAAGCAACTTAAATCTAAAAATTGGAAAGTATATCCAATAACGTAACCAAACTTGATTGTGTTTGCTTTGCCATGTTAGCAGGGTGCTAGCATAATAATTCCATAATGTCTCCATTAATTTCCCTTGTTTTAATAGAGTCACTATGGACTCACCATGGAGGCATTGCGATTAATTCTGCCACAATACAGCTATTTTTATGCAAGTTATTATTCGTGATTGTATTTTAACTATAAGTCATGTCTTGAATGTTTTTATTTGAGTAATCACTACATCAGTTACTGAATAAAGCACTACCGAGTTAAGTTTTTTAATAGGATAATTTTAGAGCTATGGATATAGATCTATTGAGTAAGTAATATGTGATAAAAGTCAATTTTATAATAAGAAATTTAAAGGTTTTAAAGTAATAAATATCCTCGTCATTTTAGTGAAGTAGGAGCACTGATGAATGTAGTTTTCTTCTTTTTAAGGTTAGGTAAGTGTGCTTTGTTTTTAGGAGAGTAAGGCTTTTTTATAGCATAAAAATCATCATGTAAAAACATATACAAAATAAGTTAGGTGTTTTTATTTTCGGAAATTATCAAATAAGATTACTTTTTTTAATAAAATAATTAAGCTTAAAGTATTAAAAACTATATATAAAGTTTTACTTTAATTAAATTAACTAACTTACTGATTTTTAAATATTGTTATTTTAATGAATACCACTTATAACTTTTTGTTATGGGTTTAAAATGACATTATTTATAAGAAAAAGCATTAAAAATCATACTGTAACAATATTAAAGTATAGCTTTAAATAACGATACTTAATGTAATTTAATGGTATAAGAATATGATAGATAATATTAATTAATATAAATCAAAAGATTTAATAATAACCATTAACTTTACATCACTTATGAAAACAAAATAATGGCTACAATTTTTATTAGAAGAAGAAAATCATTTATAGATAGATTTAGAAATTATCAGATTTTTTTGGATGGTGAGAAAGTCGCATCTATTGCAAATGGAAATGAAATAAGCTTTAAAGTTTCTCCAGGTAAACACATTCTTAGTGCTAAAATAGATTGGAATACTTCCAATGCTATCGTATTTGAAATTAAAGAGGAACATAAAATATTATTTTCTGTTAATGGTTGTAATCCTTTATTAGCGGTTTATTACACCTTCTTATTTCCTCATAAATATTTGAGATTAAAGAAATTGAGATATATAGATTAAGTTCTAATGCCTAGTAGCTAACTTCATTAAAGTAATTATAGAATTACTAAGTTAATGACTAAATGGCCTAGCTATCAAAGTATTAAAAATGTTCTTTCTATTTCTACTATATTATTAAAAGAATATTTTGAATGCCAATTCGTATTTTCTCTTTAATTTTGGGCTTTTGCGCCAATAAAAAGGCTAAAAGCAATATTAAATTAAATGTTCATGACTAAAACAAAAGTATGGATAGAAGCTGCTAGATTGCGCACTCTACCATTGTCAATATCTGGAATTATAGTAGGGTCAGCGTGTGCTTATCCGTATTTTTCATCTAATGAGTCATTTATCTCTATTTTTTCTTTCGCGATATTAACCACATTGTTACTACAGATTTTATCCAATTTTGCCAATGATTATGGGGATGGGGTAAAAGGAACTGATAATGAAAACAGAGTAGGACCTCAACGTGCCGTACAAAGTGGTATTCTATCTGCTTCAGAAATGAAAAAAGGAGTAATTATAACTTCATTATTGTCTTTATTATCAGCCCTTATATTGATTTATATCTCCTTTGGGAGAGACAACTTTTTTACATCCTTATTCTTTTTAGTCTTAGGAATTGCATGCGTGGTTGCTGCTATTAAATATACAGTAGGCAAGGGAGCTTATGGATATAAAGGTCTAGGTGATTTATTTGTATTTATATTCTTTGGCTTAGTTAGTGTTTTAGGATCGTTTTATTTATATGGTCAATATTTTGACTATTGGGTTATACTTCCAGCGATAGCTATCGGAAACTTAAGTATTGCGGTATTGAATATCAATAATATGAGAGATTTAGACTCAGATAAAATGGTAGGTAAAAATACTTTAGCAGTTAAATTAGGTAGAGAAGGTGCTAAGAAATATCATTACTTCATTATCTTATTTGCTCTATTAGCTCTAATCGTTTATGGAATACATTCTAATTTTGAATTTTATCAGTATTTTTATATTTTAGGTTACATACCTTTAATCAAGCATTTGGCGTTTGTAAGTAAAAACAAAATACCAAAAGAGCTTGATACACAGATGAAAATAGTAGCGTTATCAACCTTCTTGATATCGGTACTATTCTCAATAGCTTTAGTATTATAATTATAAAAAAAGTAAATTATGAAGATTACATATTATGGGCATGCTTGTTTAGGCATTCAGATTGAAGACGTAAATATTGTAGTAGATCCATTTATTACTGGTAATCCTTTACCAGAAGCGAAAGCGATTGATATAGATGCTATTAAAGCAGATTATATTTTGCTTACTCATGCTCATGGTGATCATATTGCTGATGTAGAATTAATTGCTAAGAATAATCCAGAGGCTTTGATTGTATCAAATGCTGAAATAGCAGGATATTATGAAGCAAAAGGATATCAAACTCACCCTATGAATCACGGTGGAAGTTGGACATTTGATTTTGGTAAGTTGAAATATACACCAGCTATACATTCTAGTTCGTTTCCTGATGGTAGCTATGGAGGGCAACCAGGAGGTTTTGTAATTGAAAGTAAAAATAAAAATATTTATATCGCTGGAGATACTTCATTGACAATGGATATGAAGTTAATACCGCTATTTACAAAGCTTGATTTAGCTATTTTGCCTATAGGTAGTAATTTTACAATGGGTATAGATGAGGCTGTAATTGCATCTGATTTTGTAGAATGCGACAAAGTAATGGGATATCACTTTGATACTTTTGGATATATTGAGATTGATCATGAGGAAGCAAAACGCAAATTCTTTGAGAAAGGAAAAGATTTAATGTTGTTTGAAATAGGAGAATCTATTGTTTTATAGGTTATGAAAGCAGAATACAAAAAACATATTCTTGAATTTAAGCGACCTTCTGGAACTTCGAGAGGGGTAATGACAGAAAAAGAAACATGGTTGCTTAAAATTGAGAAAAACGGTAAAATAGGAATAGGAGAGTGCGGGATACTGCGCTCTCTTAGTTTTGATGATAGACCCAACTATGAAGAGAAGCTTAAGTGGGTTGTTGAAAATATTGAATTAGGAAAAGATGCTTTATGGGAAGCATTGAGAGATTGGCCATCTATTCAATTTGGAGTAGAGCAAGCCTTTTTGTCTTTGCATAGCGATAATCCTTTTGTTTTATTTCCATCTGCTTTTACAGATGGGAAAGAATCAATAGTTATTAATGGATTGATTTGGATGGGGGAGCCTGGCTTCATGAAAGAACAGATTGATGAGAAGTTAGCTACTGGATTTAAGTGCGTAAAACTAAAGATTGGAGCGATAGATTTTGAGAAAGAATTGGCTCTTTTGAGATATATTCGCTCACATTTTTCGGCTAATGATATTGAACTAAGAGTAGATGCAAATGGGGGATTTGAAAAAAGTAATGCTTTAGACAAGTTAAATCAATTAGTTGAATTTGAATTACATAGCATTGAACAACCTATCAAACAAAAGCAGCATGACAGTATGTCAGACCTGTGTTTAAAGACTCCTTTGCCTATTGCTCTGGATGAAGAACTGATAGGAGTGACTTCACTTGAAGGAAAGCTTGAAGTATTGGATAAAATCAAGCCACAATACATTATTTTAAAGCCAAGTTTAGTCGGTGGAATTAAGGGAAGCATGGAATGGATTAAGCTAGCTGAAGAGAGAAATATAGGATGGTGGATTACATCAGCGTTAGAAAGTAATATAGGGTTAAACGTGATTGCTCAATGGACATTTACATTGAATTCTACCTTGCCACAAGGACTAGGAACAGGAGCTTTATATACCAATAATTTTGAATCTCCTTTAGAAGTTCACAATGGCGCTCTACATTATAACCCAAATATAACTTGGGATTTTAATTTCTAGATTTAGTGTACATCATTTGCTATCACTAAGCAGCCTTAGATTATAAATGATAAAAGGTCGTAATATCACATTATTACGACCTTTTAATTTTAGAAATTATCCTAAATAGTAAACTATGAAATGCCTTATTGAACTTCCTCTATATCTTTACCACTATTAGAAATAGCTTTAATTCTAACCAATGTAATCAAGAATGCTAGCATAGCTAAGATAGCGATTGCTAAAGAAGTCCAGAAAAATTTATCACTTGCTTCAATAGGTTTGTGCTCACCTGGTATATTTAAGTAAATAATTTGGTGCCAAGCTGCTATATTTCCTTGGTAATGTTGGAATATATCAGGAACAATAGGTCCTGCTGGTTTATTAGCTAATAGTTGAGTCTGATCGTTAATGTATGCCACTATATTGCTAACATCAGCATCAGTAAAGTGAGGGTGGTCAGGCATAACTACTTGATTGTATTCATCAAATACTTTTTTAGCAGCCTCATCACCATCTTTAATCATTTGTTGTGAGTGACGTACAAAACTTATTATCCATTTAATATCATGGCGATCTTCAACGTTTTGTAAGTCTGGTCCTACAACTTTTTTTCCCACTGCGTGACACGCAGCACAATAGGTATTGAACAATGTTTTACCTTTCTCTACTTCGTCAGCCTTTACTGTATTGGTTAAGCTGAGCGTTAGAAGTAACAGAGTCCATATTTTAATAGTAAATACTTTCATTCCTATTTAATTTATTCTTTCATTAATCTATTGATGTCATTTATTAAGAGCTTTATTTCACTGCTCTCTGTGCCGTCATAATAACCTCTTATGTGATTATCTTTATCAATTAAGACAAGTTTCTCACTATGTATAAAATCATTAGGTCCTCCAGTTCCTTCAGTAGCAGTAATAAATAGCTGTTTGCGCGCATAGCGATATAACTCCTTTTTGTCACCAGTTAGCAATTGCCATTGATCTGGATTAATATTATTAACTTCTTGATAAGCTTTTAATATTTTTGGTGTGTCTACCTCTGGATTGACCGTTAATGAAACTAATCTTACCTCATCTTGGGCATCACTAAATGCTTCTTGAACTTCTTCTATACCTAAGATCATTGCTGGGCAAATAGTGGGGCATGTAGTAAAGAAAAAGTTTGCCACCCATATTCGTCCATCTACAAAATCATTAGTAACGGTTATACTATCTTGATTGATGAAGTTAAATTTGCCTACTGTAAAATCAGGTTTTGTATTCTGTATCTGAAAGTTTTCAGCATAATAAGGAACAGTCGCAACGTTTCTATCATACCATTTATAGGAAAGATAGATTGCTGAAGGTAAAATAACAGCTATCAAAAAGAATAGTCCCCAACCTTTTTTATTTAGTTTACTCATTATTAGTAGCCTTTAATTCTCTTCATTATTGTCTATAATATTCACAGGATTAGTATATTCAAACTTGCTTTTCACTGGTTGACTGTATTTGAATACATCTTTAAAAGCAGGTCCATAACTAATAACTACTATTATGATAGCTACAATTGTCCAAGGCACTAAATTGTCTAGAATAGCATATTTTTTCTCTACATGCACTTCTTCAGAAACAGGTAAATACAGTTCAGGTTCATTTACCTTCTTACTAAATAATGTTCTAAAGAAAGCTGTGAAATAGAGTAGAGCAGCTACCCCCATAATAATACCTCCAATCATAGTCATCGTACTTGTAGGTACCCATGCATTATTAAACATTTCACTTGCTGGATTAGTATAAGACATTCCCATATTCGTACGTCTTGGTTCTCCCATTAAACCACCAGACATTAAACCATGTGATAAAAGAGCAGTCCCAATCATCCATACATAAGGTACAATTGTTACAAATGTTTTGTATTTTAATTCTTTACCAGATATTTTGGTATACATATAAATGTTTAATCCTAAGATAGCAAGTAGTGTCGGACCAGCAACAGTCATATGAAAGTGACCTGGTACCCATCCTGTATTATGTACCATTTGATTTAGTGAATAAGAAGCATTTACTAATCCAGACAGTCCACCAAAAATAAATAGTATTAATCCACATATTAAGTAGCCAAATATGTATCGTTTAGAATTAAACCACGGCAATGCTACAAGCCAGTTAAGAATTCCTCTA
Organism: Myroides injenensis M09-0166; assembly: GCF_000246945.1. Lineage (GTDB taxonomy): Bacteria > Bacteroidota > Bacteroidia > Flavobacteriales > Flavobacteriaceae > Flavobacterium > Flavobacterium injenense. The sequence continues at coordinate 28,355 of NZ_BAEX01000022.1, read as the reverse complement.
GCACCATTCTTTCTACCTGCAAATTCTAGTGAAGCCCCAATATTAAAGGCAGTCATAAAACTTGGAATAGCCACCATAAAGGTTAGTATAGTCATCCACATTTTAGTACCTTGTCCTGTTATTGGTTCAGTAAACTGGTGGTGTACACCAATTGGCATAGATAGAATTAAGAAAAGTAAGAATGCTAATCTAGCAGCATTTCCAGAGTACAATTTACCACCAGCGACTTTTGGCAATATGGTATAAAAAGCAATATAGGCAGGTAATAACCAAAAGTAAACTAATGGATGCCCAAACATCCAGAAAAGCACTCTTGTCAATGCGACATTTAGCTCATCTGTCCATCCTGCAGACCATGGAATAAGCAGGACTAATACTTCGAATGCTACAGGCAAAGTACATAAAAACCACATCGTAAAATTTACCAATACGCCTAATACAGCTATTGGCATTTGTTGTTTGTTTTCTTTTCTCCATCTTCTAAAGGCGATTACCCATCCAAAATAGGCTAACCAACTTCCCACAATAATTAAAGCAGTACCTAAATAGAAGAAAGGAGAAGCTTTTAGTGGAGCATAAAAAGTATATAGTGCAGAAGCCTTACCTAATGCCATGACTATGACATCCATTAGCGTTCCTATGACCATTAACGTAATAGAACTTATGTAAGTCCATTTTGGAGGTTCTTGCTTCAAATAAAAGCCCATAATTACATGACCAAATATTACAGCAAAGAAGGTAGTTAATACAATAGCATTAATAATCCCATGCATTGTTAAACCTTGATAATAATTAATACCAGCAAAGGAATCTTGATGTAGAACTCCTGAGCGATACAATGTTTGCATAACACCATTATAGACACCTAAAATTAAGAGTACTACAGGCATTATAATTCCAATAAGAATCGTTGTTCTATATGATTTAGAAATCTTCATTTCTCAATTTTTATTTATTAGTTAAATTAGTTACGAGTACTTTCCCCATCATATTATGGTGACCTATACCACAATACTCATGACATACAATTCGATATGTACCGTAATCATCAAATTTGACAGTAACCTTATTTACTGCACCTGGTATAGCCATTATATTTGTGGCTTTTCGCTCTATATTAAACCCGTGTACGACGTCTTGAGAAGTTAAATAGAAATCTATTGTACTTCCTGGAGGGACAATGATCTCACCTGGATCAAAAGCCCACATTTTTGCCACTATGTATACCTCAAAATAGTCATCGTCTATTTGTTTGATTTCAGATTTTTGATATCCAGGATTATAAGGGATACAAGATGGTACGTCAATTTTTCTAGCATTCACATTATAGAGTAAAGCAAAAAAGAAGATTGCTAATACTCCTGCGCTCAAGAAAATTGCGCGTTTTTCGTATTTATCCATTTTTCATTATTTAATTAAAAACGTTCAACTTGAATGTTATAAATACTAAACCATACAAAACCGGCCAGTATTAGTAATAGAATTAAAAAAACTGTTGCACCTATCGGTTTAAAAGTTTTTTCTAATGGTAGTTTGTCTTTTTTCATGCTACTGTTAAATTGTTAATTATTATGTTCTGTAAAAGTAGTTTTAAGTATAAGTTGTACTATTTACATAATTAGGTCAATGATGTGAATATTTACTTATTTCGGTGTTTTTTATCTAGAATGAGTGTATTAGTTGGTTAAATAATAATATTTAATCTCTGTACTTTTTACAGTTAAAGTATTTGAAATCAGTATTTTTTAATTAAAACTACTGATGTTTATAGTTAAATTTTAAATTGTTAACATATAAGTAATAAGTACAATGTATCTGTATAATGACACCTTTAATACATTAAAAAACACAATTGATAGTAATCTTAAACATTGACTTATAACTAATTATTTACGCTATATTTTTATTCTTATAAATTAAATTAGATTTTAATGGTCTAGATCTTAACCTTGTTATTGAACAGTATAAAATTAAGTGTAAGACTACATAGTTTTCTATACCAGATTAAGGACTCTTGTATAGTCCAGATAGTTGAAAATAATTACTTCGTAAAAGCTAATTTTAACGCCATAACTTAGGATAACCCCTTCTAAAAAATTATCTTGTCAATTATTATTAATTAAAATTTAGAGAGCAAATGCTATTTAAGTTATTCTTCGTTTTTACTAAAATTGGGCTATTTACAATTGGAGGAGGATATGCTGTTATACCTTTAATAGAGAAAGATATTGTAGCACGTGAGTGGTTAGGACAAGATGAGTTCTACGAATTATTGGCTATAACAGAATCACTACCAGGAGTGTTTGCAACAAATATAGCTGCTTTAGTAGGCTTTAAAATATCGGGTATAAAGGGTGGGATACTTGCTGCATTAGGAACTATAATAGCCCCTTTTATTATTATATTATTAATTGCTATTTTTTTTAATCATTTCCAGGATAACCTATATGTTGAAAAGGCATTTAAAGCTTTAAGACCTGTAGTGGTTGCACTGATAGCTGCACCTTGCTATACTGCTATTAGAATTAATAAAATGACTTTAAAAACATTAGTTTTTCCTATTATAGCGCTTTTAGCAATGTGGTTAGGAGGGGTATCGCCAATTTGGGTAATTCTTGCTGGATGTTTTGGAGGAATACTATATCATCAAATAATTAAAAGTTAAGTAGTATGATTTTCTTAAAACTTTTTTGGGTATTTATTAAGATTGGGACATTTGGTTTTGGTGGAGGATATGCGATGCTATCCTTTATTCAGGAAGAAGTAGTTGATAAGAATCAATGGATTAGCAAAAGCGAGTTTACTGATTTAGTAGCGATTTCTCAAATGACACCTGGTCCAATAGGTATAAACTCTGCTACTTATGTTGGTTTTAGTGCATTAAGTAATCAAGGATATTCTCCAGCAGTATCTGTATTTGGTTCTATAATTGCGACTGTAGCCTTGTGTTTACCTTCTTTTTTAATGATATGTCTAATTTCGTATTTTTATTTAAAGTTTAGGTCTAATAGGTATTTTTCTTATGCATTAGCAGGTATTAAACCATTGAGTATAGCTCTGATCGCCTTAGCTGCTTTATCACTTACCAATAAAGATAATTTTACTGATTATTACAGTCCTATATTGTTTGTCTTGGCTCTGATAAGCTCAATAAGGTTTAAGGTTCACCCAATCTTAATACTTTTCGCAGCTGCAGTTATTGGTATTATCATATATTAGATATACCACAGAGCTTTTTCTAATGGATATCAAAACGAATTGTAATTGAGAAACTGATTGTAACATTGGAAACGTGTAGAGAAAAAAGACTTTATGAATAGGTAGCTCTATAATAGTGTTGTCCTCTATGTTATTGAAAAATTGGCAATAGATTGTTTGTCTAATTATTGTATATTTAGAATCTTAATCGATTATTTGATAAATATGAAGTATTATTCAGGAGTATTACCAGTTTTGTTATCTTTTTCTATATATGGAGGAGCTATTTCTTATGCTGGTAGTCCGTTAACTAAAGAAAATAACCTAATAGCAAACAGCAAGCCTACGGTAGACTATAAGGAAGTAATTCCACCAGAAGCATTTAAAAAACTGACAAGCCTTATTGATCAATATGCTGAAAAGACATTAGCAAAAGGCAATATTAATTCACTTGCTATTGCTATCTATAAGGACGGGAATATTTATCAAGAATATTATAGTAAAGACAGTGAGCATACTGAAGATATGCCTAGTGATAGCACTCTTTATGAGATAGCATCTATTTCAAAGGTATTTCTAGGCTCTTTATCGGCTAAAGCTGTTCTTGAGGGTAAGATCACTTTGACCGATGATATTAGAAAGTACCTTAAGGGCGATTTTTCAAATTTAGAATTTGAAGGGACACCAATTACTATTCAAAATTTGTTAACTCACTCACTGGGATTTAAAGAAAAGGCACCAAATAAACTAAATGAAATTTATCAAAAGGTAAGACAAGGATATTATGAGAATAAGTCTTTTGACTATGATATGACAGACTTATTACTAGAGTTAAATACAGTAGAGTTGAATAAAAAGCCTGGAACGATTTATGAGTATAACTCTGTAGGACCTGAACTTATGGCTTATATTTTAGAACAAGTATATCAAAAACCGTATAAAGAATTATTAGATAACTTTATAAATCAGCTTCATTTAAAAAACACTCATTTATATGAATATGAGAAGTATAAAGAAGATTTGATAATAAGTTATGATGAGAATGACAAAGTAGCTCCATTACTTAAAAATCCACTGATAGGAGGCTCACACGGAATGATTAGTTCATTACCTGATTTAGTTAAATTTATGCAGTTTTACTTAGAGAGTGATGATCCGTTAATTAAAGAAGCTACTCAACTGTTATTTGAAGATAAAGAAGATGGAGATGATAAAGGCTATTTATGGGATGTAGGGTATGGGCAAAGAGAAGGACACTATTTTGGAAAAACAGGAACTTCTAATGGCGTACAGAGTGGAATATTAATGTGCAGAGATTCAAGCTATGGTATGATTATCATTATGAATAATACTTCAGATGCTGCGGATGACAATTGGATAGAATTATACAATAAGATAGAAACAGCCCTAATTGTTCATAATAATCTGTAATTGGAAAGAAAAAAATAAGCAATTAAACTTCTTATTTAAAAAGTTTAATTGCTTATAATATTTTATATTAATTCTTTAAGTTTCTATTGGTTACTAATTGTTTTATAGCCGCCCATTGTCTTAAAGTAGTCTTTGCTTCTTGTGCTGGATATCCCAGTACAGTCTTACCCGCAGCCACATTTCCAGTCACGCCTGAACCTGCGCCCACAGTAGCTCCTTTGCCAATAGTCACGTGATCTTTTATAGATGCACTTCCACCAATTACAACAAAGTCTTCTAATATAACCGAACCTGCTAATCCACTATTGCCTGCCATTATGCAGAATTCACCTAATTCGCAATTGTGGCCTATCTGTACTAAATTGTCAATCTTGCATCCATCACCTATGATAGTTGCACTGAATTTTCCTCTATCAACACAAGAATTAGCACCTATCTCGACATGATTTCCTATCATTACGTTTCCTATCTGAGGAATTTTTACTAATCCAAATTCTGGAGAGGGGCAGAATCCAAAGCCATCTGCGCCAATTACAGCATTAGGATGCAAAATACAATTATGCCCTATATGACAACGTTCGCGAACAACTGCTCCTGACCATATAGTGGTATTATCACCAATAGTACAATCATCCAAAACAGTAGAATTAGGATACATTCTTACATTTTTACCTAGTACGACATTAGCTCCTACTACACAACCAGGACCAATCTTACTTCCTTCACCTATAATTGCGCTTTCATCTATAGAAGCCTTTTCACTAATATCTATTTTGAAACTTGGCATCTTTGGAGCAAAAAGGGTGAGTAGTCTCGCTAGTGCAATATCTACATTATCTACTTTTATAAAAGCTCTATCTATACCAGGTAGAATAGAAATATCGTTATTTACTATGGCTATGGAAGCTTGTGAGTCGTCCCATAATCGTTCATATTTTTTATGTCCTATGAAGGAGATTTGCCAATCTTTAGCTTTTTCTAATTGTTCTGCAGCTTTAATTTGTTTTGATGTATTGCCTATAACAATTCCATTCAGTACGTTGTTTAATTCATTTAGGGTATACGACTTCATAAATGTAAAAGTGGGGTTTTTAAGTTTTATTTAATTAAAACGCTCTAAATAAACAAATATTGCTATATTAAGATAGATTTATTTTATTTTTAACAATAATAATAGGGTATTAGATTAAAAAATTTAGTTTTTAATCTTTACTTATACACAAAATAAACTGATACATGCTAGATAGTCATTGTTATAGATGACTTGATATTCAATGGGATAAGGTTAAATTATAACTTTAAAAAATTGATAGGGAAGTTAAAACGCAGAGAAGCAGTAAATCCTTTAATTGGTCTGTAATTAGATTTATCTGCGATGGGAAAACCATAGCCTAAGTCTAGTTCTACAAAAGTTAAGAGGGTAACTCCTACTTTAGGTGTTAAGGTATATGGTGTAACTTCAGCTCTTCCAAATGCACCAATGAAATACATATCTGTATAATAGGCTAATGCTATTTCAGGGATTACTGTGTATTTATCTTGTACCCAAGTAAAATTAGCAGTTCCATCTATTTTGAAAACATTTGTAGGGGTAGCTGCCGTTGCATAATAAATACCTGTTTTCACAATGCTTCCTTTTTGATATTGATAACTTACTGATGGACCAAAAAGATGACTTTGGGCATGAAGTTTTGTGGTAAGACCAAGTAGTAGTAATAATGTTATTAGGATAATTCTCATAATGGGGTATTTAATATGTCTAAGCTGTTTGAAATACTTATTAATAGTATTGTAAGTAAAATTATACTATTCAGAGAACCTGTCTATCACTAATAATAGGGGTTTAATACTTACAACTTTTAATTTTTTAAAAAGCTCCATATTGTAACTAATGTTACTGTATATCATGTTTTTGAAAGCTAATTTTACAATTAGAATATAAAATATAAAGATATGTCACAAGAACATTTTTACCAGGTTAATGTCAAATGGAAGAATGGCAGAATAGGGGAGCTTTCTTCTCCTGTACTAGATCAAGTTATCGAATGTGCTACACCACCAGAGTTTAATGGAGGAGTCCCTAATATTTGGTCACCAGAGCATTTATATGCAGCTGCAATTAATAGCTGTTTTATGGCTACATTTTTAGCCATTGCTGAAAACTTTAAAATAGAGTTTGAACAGTTTGAATGTACTACTAACATCAAATTAGAACTTGTAGAACGCAAGTTTATAATCACGCAGGCAGAGATTCTTCCTAAAGTTAAGCTAAAGGATTTAGAGCAATCAGATAAGACTCTACGTGTCATAACTAAATCAAAAGAGAATTGTTTAGTGACGAATTCGATTAAGACTGAGATTATCGTTACTCCTGAAATTTATTGATTGACAGTTTAGCACCTATAACTAAGCATTTCTTTGAATAGTCCATTATTAGCCAAGCTTTATCCATTTTATAAAGTGTATATAAAGTAGTCCTTTATCAAAAATTTATAAAGGATATGAATACTATAAATGACGAAAACTTTCCTATTGTATTGGTTACTATAGCACCAGTGAAAGAAGGGGAGAATAGCGATAAATATTTTGATGACTACGCTGCTTTATTAAATCGAGAACAAAAGTTTGTAATGATTAATATATCTAATTCGCCAAATGTAAAAGAAACAAAAAGCAACAAAGAACATATTAAGAAAATGAACTTGTGGATGAAACGCCATAAAGAGAAACTTCACACGAATGTTCTTGCTATGATTCAGATTGAAACGGATGAAGTAAGAAGAGCGGAAGCAATAGCATTTAAAGATATATTCTTAAAGTATTGGGGACATGAGCTTATGATCGTTAGTAATTATGAAGAAGCTTTAGAAATAGCTAATAGTAGGCTAGGACGGGAGTAAAACAGGTAAGAGTAGTTGATTCAATTTTGTTAGTTAATAACTCTTCTTTTCCCTACAGAAAAACACATTAAGATAAAAGGTTAGCAGATATTCTGCTAACCTTTCTTATTTGCATTTAGTTTATGAGTGGTTAGGGAGCTTATTTTTGTATATGCTCTTAGTGAGATAAGTGATAATAAATAGAAATGATAAATGGTATTTAATCTGAATTGCTTATTATTGTCTGTACAAAAAGTATAGTAGGATTAAGAAACTATCTTTGATGACTAACGATATATATAGTTTCTTTACAAATAATATTAGATAATCAGTTATGGCTTTATTTATTACATTAGATAACGTTTATAAGCTTTACAATGTTGATACTAAAGAGAAAACAGATGGGATTATTGTCTTTCATCAATATAGTAGCGCTGCTGGTAACTATACAAAACACAACCGCTTGTTTGAAGGGTTATTACTAGGTTTTGTTTTGAAAGGATCTATGACAACACAAATTCACTTTTCAGATTACAAGGTAAATGTTGGTGATATTGCTGTTGTTCCACCACAAGTGATGATAGAAACAAAATCATTGAGTGAAGATGCAGAAGTATTATCCATAGGGCTCTCATTAGATTTTATATCAACATTCCCAGTATTAAGGGAGTTAGTAATGAATGAACAAATCCGCTGGCAGCCTATTATTAGATTGCAAGAAGAAGATTCATTATTGCAAATGGAGCTACTTACACTCATCGAGAAAGTGTATCACAAAAAAGAAGGTAGTAGTAAGGTCGAAATGCTTCGTCATTTGGTGATGGTCTTAATCAATATGATAGTCGAAAGCTATAAGGACAAGCCTGTCAATTCTATTCAGGCGAATAATCGTACGCACGAGATTATAGATGATTTTTACAGTCTAGTTTCTAAATATGCTCATATACATAGAGAGGTACAATTCTATGCAGATCAACTTCATTTAAGCTCACAATACCTATCCACTTTCTTAAGACAAAATACGGGTAAATCAACTCTTCAATGGATAGATCATATTCTTGTACTACATGCCAAAACATTGCTTAAGTCCTCTAAATTGACGATTAAAGAGATTAGCAATGAATTGAGTTTTAACGATACAAGCGTTTTTTGTCGATACTTTAAAAGAAATACAGGGGTTTCTCCCAAAGTGTTTAGAGAACAGGTTTTCGAATAATAGGCTAAGGTTTAGAAATAGTACGTAAAACCTATAAAACCGTCAATAGTTGAATTAATAGCTCTGTTTACTTTTATCCCATGAAAAAAACAGACAAAAAAGCAGCCGTTGGTTTTATATTTATAACCTTATTAATTGATATTACGGGCTGGGGAATTATTCTGCCAGTGGTTCCCAAACTTATAAGCGAACTTATTCACAGTGATATTAGTGAAGCAGCGAAATATGGTGGATGGCTAGGCTTTGCTTATGCCTTTACTCAATTCTTGTTTTCACCTATCGTAGGTAACTTGAGTGACAAATTTGGTAGGCGACCTATATTACTTTTCTCTTTGTTTGGTTTTACGATTGACTATGTTCTATTGGCTTTAGCCCCTACTATTACTTGGTTGTTTATTGGGCGTATTATTGCCGGATTTACAGGAGCTAGTATTTCTACTGCTAGTGCTTATATCGCTGATGTGTCCACAGATGAGAATAGAGCAAAAAACTTCGGTGTCATCGGAGCAGCATTTGGATTAGGTTTTATTATAGGACCTGTCTTAGGAGGAGTGCTTGGACATTATGGTTCTAGAGTACCTTTTTATGTAGCAGCTGTATTGTGTTTTCTTAATTTTCTGTACGGTTACTTTATCCTCCCAGAGAGTTTGGACAAATCAAAAAGAAGATCTTTTCAATGGAAACGAGCAAACCCAGTAGGGTCTTTTAAATTTTTGTTTAAACACCCAAAAATATCTAAGTTAGTTATAGCCCTAGCTTTAGTATATATAGGTCTTCATGCTGTACAAAGTAATTGGCATTTCTTTACTATGTACAAATTTAGCTGGACAGAAAGAACAGTTGGGATATCATTAGGGTTACTAGGTTTGCTGATTGGTTTAGTACAAGGCGTATTAATTAGATGGACAAACCCTATCTTAGGTGAGAAAAAGAGCATTTATATAGGTTTATTGTTTTATGCTTTTGGACTGCTATTATTTACGTTCGCTGATCAAGGATGGATGATGTTTGCATTTCTAATACCTTATTCACTTGGTGGTATTTGTGGTCCTTCACTTCAGTCGTTGATTAGTAAAAATGTACCTTCAGATCAGCAAGGAGAATTACAGGGAGCACTGACAAGTTTGATAAGTGTTACCTCTATCATGGGCCCCCCAGTTATGACTAGTTTATTCTATTATTTCACACACGACAGTGCACCTTTTGAGTTTTCAGGCGCCCCATTCTTTTTGGCATCTATACTTATATTTATCAGCTCAATAGTGATTTATCTAAGCTTTAAAAGGGATAAGGTTTAATAAAGCATCGTTTAATATTATAACAAAATAACCATTTGATTATCTTATGGTTGTTTTGTTTTTATAGACAGGCTTAGTGAGAGTGCCGAGTTCTGTATTATTTACATGCGATTAAATGACAATCTACTGGAGAACGAGCTTCTGCATTGGCTACATGTTCGATTTATCTTATATATAGCAATATTACTCTTCCTAATGCACAATGAATTATAGTAGAATAAAATATTTTGTAGCAGTAAATAATTAATAATTAATGAGATGGATACATGGGCTTTAATCTTGACTACAGATAATAGCACTTAATAACCAATCTATATTAACTTTCTTAGAGGCTAAAGTTTAAGTTAATCTGACTTTCAATATTTTAGAATATCCTATATCTACAAAGAAAGAAAAACTACAATAGGGTCTAAGTATATAGAGGGATTTAATAAATTGATTGTGCTAAAATATTAAGCATTGACTACATTTCTTAATACTGTTTTTATGGATACATTTACGATTATTAACTAAGAGGACAATACAATGATAAAATATGGTTATATGATTATGTATGTTGCAGATGTCGAGACTACAGTAAAGTTTTATGAACAGGCATTTGGTTTTAAGAGGAAATTCATAACACCAGAAGAGGATTATGGCAAATTAGTATCAGGTGAAACTACAATTGCGTTTGCTCATTTAGATTTAGCAACAAGTAATTTATCGAGAGGGTATAAACAAATGGATAGTGATATACCTTTTGGGATAGAGTTAGGTTTTGTTGTGGAAGATGTAGCTACAGTAATGGAACAAGTGGTACTAGCTGGTGGAAAGATATATGAAGAGCAAAAAGTGAAACTGTGGGGACAGACAGTAGGCTATGTTTTAGACAATAATGGCTTTCTTATAGAACTGTGTACATCGATATAAAAGTATCTGAAAGGGCTAAAACTGTTTCTTATGAATTTATAAGTGACTTATAGTTTGGTTTAATAAAGGAATATTCACATTTCTTAATTCTATTTATTAGTGAAGCTATGTAAAAGTAATTTGTGGATTTAGGCTAGGGGATTATACCCTTTAATAAAAAGAGAGTAAAATACTACTAACCAAAGCTAAGGGAAGAGTACTACTATCATTTATTAAAGACTTAGTCTTTTAGACATTCCGGCACTAAAACATGACAGTAAACTTAGGTAACAGTTTCAATATATTGCGTTTACAACTACAATAAACCATAGAATAATAAAACCACTGATCGCCATCAGTGGTTTTTGATTGTTATTTTATTCGTATTAATTCTACTCTTCTGTTCTTTGCTTTATTAATCTCTGAATCATTAGCTACTAATGGATTATCAGCACCAAGTCCTTTAGCAACTAAGCGGTTTTTATCAATATTTTGACTGATTAAAGCAGTCATCACAGCATTTGCACGTTCGGAAGAAAGTTTTTTATTATGACTCGCCTCACCAGTGTTGTCTGTATGTCCTTCAATAGAAATTCTTAAAGAGTTATCTTTCTTTAGCGCACTAGCTATCTCAGAGATTACTTCATTCCCTTCTTTAGTTAACGAAGACTTGTCTGTATCAAAGTTGATATATAGAATAGACTTGCCTTTTTCTGTTAAGTCTTTTACTATTTCATCTGCACTGATCTTAGCAATGGTCTGTTGCAGAGCTTCTTCTTGTAAGATATTAAGTTTACCACCAGCATTATTAGCTGTATATTGTATATAAATATTACCTTGATTACGAGTTCTTATCACATACATTTTAATTACTTCATCTACATATCCTATATCTCCATCAGCTCCCTTGTTAGGATCTTGTTTATTATAGCGATTATATTCTTCTTCGGTAATTTCACCATCATATACTTTAACTGCTCCAATAGAAATCAAATATTCTTCTAAGCTTTTCTCAAAATAGCGTTGAGAGAATTCTTCGCCTGCCTCAGCAGTTACATTTACTTTATATAGTTTTCCTTCAACAGGAGTCATTATACCATCAATGGGGAAGTAACATACATCAAAATTCTTTTGTAAAGGCTTATTCATTTCTTGTAACCCTTTCGGCAGAGTAAAGAATGGAAATGCGCCTATTTCAGCTTCACTGTAAGGAACATCTTCCATCTTAAAGCTTGTAGATTCGTCTGCAGATTTTTCAATCTTAGTAGAACTTTGTTCGATAGGGGGATTAGTAATGTCAGTTTCTTTATTCTTTTGATTACAAGCCATTACGATTAAAGTACTTGCTAGTAAAACAGTTGTTTTTTTCATGTTTTATTCAATTTGATATGGTTATTGTTGTTTTGCCTTTTTATGACTGTACTAAATTCGATAAAAAAACATTATATATTACAAATAGAGAATAAAATAAAGTAAAAGAAGTCTATAATTAATAGTTTATAGGGGTTATATCACAAGGAATTGAGGAAACAAATAGGAAGTATTGCATACTTATTTTTCTTAAATACAATCCCTTTTATCTATTTATATTATTGCCTCTATGAACATTAAAGTCCTAGACAATAGCTCTTTAATTTTAGCATACGTCTTTATTGATTTCTTAATAATTTATATATTTGTTTAACTGGTGAGGGACTTAAACCTTGTTTTAAGAGCATCCCGCACCCCCCGAGAGGTAAACTAATTATGTTGGTTTACCTCTTTGTTATTTTAGGCAGTACTGCTTCTTTATTATCCTGAGTTATAACGATGTTGCCCAATGTGCTAGCATTCACTTATAATATTTATTTACCTATGAGTAGTTCGATTTAATGTATCAGTATTTTATTAGTCTATCATCAAGAGTAGAAACACTAATCGACAGCGCCATAGCTAAAGTATATGTATTAAATAGGGAGTAGTTACAATTAGTTTAGCCCTTTGTATATCTGTGTTTGTTCTTTTTTGTTACTTTTAGCAATCACAAAAGAATTTAAACACAATGTTAGATATTAATTTTAAAGTATTTCCCATATTAGAGACAGAACGATTAATCCTAAGAGCGACTGACTTAGGAGATGCAGAACAAATCTTTGCGATGCGTTCTAGTGCTGATGTCATGAAGTATATTCCTAGACCACTCTCTACAACTGTGGATGAAGCAATAGCATATATTAATTCGCTAAATGAGCGAATGGCAGAAAAGGAGTGTATCAATTGGTCGATTACACTAAAAGACAGTGGACAGATGATAGGGACAATTGGTTTCTATCGCATGAAACTAGAGCATTATAGAGCTGAGGCAGGCTATATGTTATTGCCAGAATATCAAGGTAAAGGTTATGTACCTGAGGCATTGAATGGCTTACTAGACTTCGGATTTAAACAAATGGGATTATATTCTGTAGAAGCTTTGATTGACCCTGAGAATTATGGCTCAATGAAAGTACTTGAGAAGTGTGGTTTTGTCAAAGAAGCTCACTTTAAGGAAAATGAGTTCTATAATGGTAAATTCATTGATACTGCGGTTTATTCTAAACTTGCAAAATAAATAAGATATTGAACTAAAAGAAAACCGATAGTGTACACTACCGGTTTTTTTATGTACTAGAAATATGCGTTTTATTAATCTGTACTTACTCCTTTAGACAGGTACAGGTATCAAAATAAAAATAACGCTATTGTACCATGTAAATACTATTGAAAAACATTTAGCTTTTTGATTAATTCAATAAAACTATGCGTTTGTGTTTTGTTCAATATATTTTTTCGGTGTGTTTGAATTGTACTGGTACTTAAATTCAGTGTATTAGATATTTCTTTGCTTGTTAACCCTTCTCTTATTAGTTGAATAATTTCGTATTCTCTCTTTGTTAGTTTTATTTTATTGTCTAGATCGAGATAAGCGCCTTGTTCCTTGTCGTAGATTTTAAAGTGAGTATTATCGTAAGTATCGCAATGGTCGTTTATTACTGTATGTTTAACCATAGATTTTGACCAATAGCCCTCTTTATTTACTTCTAAAGCTTGATATTCCTGAAAGAGAAATAAGTAAGTACCATCTTTTTTACGCATTCGATAACAAAATTCAAACTTGTATTTAAAGACTTGGCTGTGTCTTAAATCGTTAGTAAAGGCTTGTATTCGTATTTCCTTTTCAAAGAAGCCTTCTAAATCTTCTGGATGCATATTTTGAAGATATAGCTCTGTAGTCATTTCTTGTCCAGAATATCCCGTAATTGCAGTGAAATCAGAATCGAAAAACTCAAATTTATTATTAAGTGTATCAAAAATAAAAGAGTAAGAGTGGGGTAGTGGTTGTACTTCTTTTTTTGCTACTGAGTTATTTTTTCCTTTTTCTTGTTTTAATAAATCTACCCATTTTTTATGAGGATCTTTATTCATTGTTGTTGATTGTTTTAAAAACAGAATTAAAGGGGAACAAGATAAAATTAATTTTAAAAAATACATCAATTATCTAACATTTAATAAAAGAAGAAAAAAGTTAAAATTACCAGGTTTTATATAAGGCCAAAGCATGTATTTTTTGGATTTAAAACTGTGAATGTGTGCGTTTGTTGAATAGTTTTTAAACAAATAATACTAATAAGTAAGTTAGATAATCTGTAATAATAAAAACACATCAATAACGATGTGTTTTATAAATCTAAGTTGTAAAGTAGGAGGCATTATTAAAAGTGTAAATTCATAAATTCCTTACTAGTCAATTTCTGCCCAAAATGATGTACAATTTCATCTAAGAAATACTCTTGTTGCGTTTTATTAAAAGCTGCTGTAGCATCTGAGATAACAAAGGTATTATATCCCTTTTCATGCGCATCTCTAAAGGTACTTTCTACACAAACTTGTGTTGCATATCCAACAAGATAAAGGTTATCGATCTTATTGTTTCTTAGATAGACATCTAAATTAGAACCTGTAAATCCACTAGCTCCAATACGCCCAGTAACTATAAATTCATTTGTCAAAGGTTTTACTGTTTCAAAAAACTCAGCTCCAAATTCATTTTCCTCAAAGGTTCCTGCATTTGGAATAGCTTTTCGTAGCCCTGATTCAGCTTTACCCATTTCTGGATATCCTTTTTTGAAGCGAAGCCCTACGTGAATTACTTCTATTCTGTTATCTCTTGCATATTGCAGTACTTTTTCAATATTAGTAATAGAGTTTTGCATCATTTGAGTGTCTTGAATTAAAGCTTTGTTAAGCTTTCCATTAGGATGCATCCATTCGTTTTGTGTTTCAATTAAAATTAAAGCTGATTTTGAAGTAGACTGCGCTAAAATGGTATTCATAAACAATAACGTTAGTATTAGAAAAAATGCTTTTTTCATTATAAATCAAGATTTAAAGGGTTAGTAATATATTCTTTTGATATTTTAGATACTGCCATCCATGAGTTGTCAAATTTGATGTAGGATAAAAAGTCAGTTATAATTAATTGTTTATTCCTAAAAAACTGCGTTCTGACAACTGCGGTACTATCTGTTAGGTCTAATACCTCTATTTTATATTCAAGATTTCGTATTCCTGAGTTGACTTGTTCATGAGTATCTTTAAAGGCTTGGACAATTTTAATCCATTGATCTAAAGAAAGTTTAAATATTTCATTCCCTTTGGGTACTAGAATACTAAAGGCAGGATGAAATCCTATTTTCATTTGTTCTATATTCAATTGGTTTAAAGCCCCTTGAGCAAATGTTCTTTCTACAACACTAATAAGCTCATCTTTTGCTCCTTCTGCGTGGGAGTTTTGTGCTGACATACTATTTGTTTTTAATGTGGTTACTATTAATAGTAAAATAAAGAATGTTCTAATCATACATTTAATGTTTTAAATTGACTTTAATTGTAAATAAGTTACAATTGCAAATGAAGTACTTAAATTTTATATTTGCAACATAAATTGTAAATAAGTTACAAAATGAAAAAAAGTAAGGATGCAAATGATTTGTCTTTTGATTTTGATTTTTTAGATAAGTTAGTAGTTGGAATAGGGGAAGTTGCTCAAATTACAGGGATTGCGACACGTCAAATTAGATATTGGGAAGAGAAAGGTATCATTACAAGTTTAACGGAAGAAGAAGGAAAGAATAGAAGATACAATTATGAAAATATTAAAAAAATGCTCTTGATAAAAGAATTAATGGAAGAGGGATATACTTTAGATGCTTCAGCAGATAAAGTAAAGAAACGCATGGAGATGATCGAAGAGACCTTAAACAAGTTTAAGAAAAATAAGTAATAATTCTATTTTATTTATTGACTTAAGCCTCCCAAAAAATAAACAATTGTTAATTAGAAACTAATCAGCAGTAAGGAAACAGTCAAGCACGAAAACAAGTGATTTCAGAGAGAAACAAACCATTAAAACGCTTAAATAGAATGAACTGAGAGGTTCTGTACGTCACATTTCTCCTGAGTTAGTTGCAAAAAAGAATACAATATAAATTGTTGTAATTATTAAGATTATTTGTTTGTACGCAAGCCTTCTGACATTGAGTTTTTAGAATTTCTAGCTCATTGTCAGAAGGCTTTTTTAAATTTAGAATTAAGGGATGTATATCGCTAACTAATTACACAGAGATGAATTTGATCACTATTAGCAATTACCGTAGTCAGATCTCTGAGGTCATATCTAGACCAGATCCCCCATATAATAAGCTCATCTGACGTCCAATCTTTTTTTAGTTTGACATAAGTATGGTCCATGACTGTCTCTTTTTTTAAGCAATTACAGGTTTTGTATTCCAGTAAGTTTTTACTGGCGTTAAAAATTACTAGCGACAACTCGTCTTTAAATCCTTTCTCATGCTGTAAATCGATAGGTGTATCCCAGGTAATTTGTAAATTATTATATCCCTTTAGGTGAGGCTCTCCAATAGGAGGAAAGGTAACACCCTCAGTACCTTTTGCAAATACTAATTTATTCAAAACAAACATCATTGTTTTATTTTCACTTACTTCGACCACGTCAAGTAGTAGGTCATTGATAAACTTATTATAAATCTCTTGATTGTATTTTAGTAATAGAGGTAAGAAATTTGCCATAATATCGTCAAGTAAGAATTGTTTTTTTGATAGGTAATCATTCATAATTTTTAGTTTTTTAAAGTAGGTTAGCGAGGTATTATACCTCTAGACATTTATAGCTCCTTGGGTAAGGCAAGGCGGGTATTTATAAGCTGTATTGAGCGATCATCGACTCAGGTGTTATTCTCCTTTGTCGAGCCTATTCACAGACAATTACGTTAAACATTTCAGTAAGCATCTTGCGAAATCCTATGCCATATTTTCGCTCCAAATCGGCAGGAGATAAAGTGGTCGTAATATGTACGCGAGGAAAAGTAAGGTCGTATCGCTGCTCATAAAAATGCTCAATGATATTGTGTATTACATTACAGGTCTGCCCATAGTGCTTGGCTATATTCTCTTTGCCAAGATTGTCTAGTACTATAACTTTAGCATTAGCAGTAAAGAGCGGAGCAATCATTTCATAACCTTTGAGCGAAAAATCTTGAGAGAGTACTCTACAGGTTTTTATTTCGTATTGTTTTTTGCGCGCAAAAAAAGGCTTTACCAGTCGTATCATAGCCGTCTTTCCAGTGGCTGGTTCACCCATGAGTAAGATACCTTTTTTGGGATCTAGTGCTAATCGTTGCATGATAGATTCATCTTCTATAGCATAGATCAGAAGCTTGTGCAGTACGTCTTTGTGGTGTCGAGTAAGGATAAAGTCGCTGCCATAAATCATCTTGCCCTGTTGTAAGATGTACTTCCAGCACTTTGCCATATTGTAAAGCTTTTGCGTACCGATGATATCAAATGTATCTGCTATTTGTAATTTACATTGGTTCATGATAGTTCTTTTTAAAATTATTTAATTCTTTATTATTATTTGTTTGTTGTTTATATGTTTTATTATTGTGACCCTGTTCTTGTCCAGTAGTCATCATCCTACTTGTCCCAGTACTTGTTTCTGTTGTGGTATAGGTACTAGTCCCGCTACTAGTCTTTGAATATTCCTCTTTATCATCTGTTTTTTTAGATACATAACTCCAGTTTTTAGGAGTTACAGTACTCGATCCGTATTTAGAATTACTAGGAGTGTAGTGTAGCCATCCCCATCGATGCATATCACTCATGCAATTGCTATAAGAGGTTTTACTTCCCATCTTGCAGAGTGTCATTAGCTCTGGTCTATTGATGATAAACGACTTGATAAATCTGTTCTGATTCCACATTTGAAAAAGTGTGATGTACATTGCGATGAGAGAAGGTTTGACTTCTTCATTGTTCTTTAATAGTTCAAACCAATGTGTAAGGTGTTTGATGTAATTCATTCTCTAGTTGATTAAAATTTATACTTCAAATCTAGAGAGGACTCCCCAATAAAATCCTTTACTAAAGCCTTTAGTAAGGTGATTTTATGATGATATTCTTTGAATTGTGATGAAGATTTTATTAGATGGTTTGTAAGTTTATTTAGTATCTAAGCTAATAAAGCTAGAGAATGAACTATTTAATTGATAATTATGATCAAAAAAGAAACTAAAAGTAAGAAAAAATTAAAAATATCCTCAAGATGGAGAATCTTTTAACTATATCAAATATGGAAAACACAATAAAGAATTACTACAAATAATTGAAAGTAATATCCGATAAGAAAGGTTTTGTTAAATATACGCATTGGGGAATTATAAAAGATAAAATAGATGGAGATATTATGAATTCATTTGGTGGAATAATAGTAAATGAAAAAGTAAAGGATTTGATAGAAGCTAATAATGATAATTACTTAAGGTATATTGAGTTACAACTAGTTTGATTTAAGAAGAGGCTGTTTCTTTTAATTTTTTAAGACAGTCTTTTCTGTTGATACTTTAGTATTGTATTATTTAATTACCGCTGCTCATGCGTAGGATAAGGATGGCACTCTGGGATGGTATAGAGAACTTGATAATTAAGATAGATGTATCAAATAATGACTGTGTGCCTTTGTTGTATTATAATAAGAAAACTCAGTTACCTTATAAATAATAGGTTTTGTTATATGCCCTTGAACAAGTAAAAATATCAATCAAGACGTGATAGGTTTTGTAAAAGGTAAAACAGCTTGCCGGTATGGTAAAAAATATAATGCTCAGTTAATAATGTATACAATGAAAAAAAAAGGTAGAGAATTGTTTTTGGATTACTTATACTTATTCCTGAGTTCCCAGGTATTATTATGTTGTTGATAGGGTTGATTTATCTCTATTGGTCAAAAAAAGGAGATGAGTGGATGTATGAATCAGGAGGACCAGGAGTGTTTATTAATATTAACTGGATGCGCAATACATTAGGAGAAGAATTAGCTAAACGATATAATATACTCATTGCTTGGGGAATCATTGGTATAGGTATTGCATTTATATTAATTGGAATATGGCTCCATATTGCTTTTTTGATCGCGAAGAAGTAATTGTCAGTGGATAATATAAGCTGAGAAAGTATCTGATAATGTCATTGTTGGAAAGATTCTTGAACTAAAGAGTATTATAAGCAGTAAAATAGAAGAAACTAAGTTATACATTTTTAATAAAGATAATAAGAGAGGGATACACTGAAAGAAACAGCTGCCCTTTTCCATAGAAAAAACAAAAAAAACCTGTTTTATATGGATAATTGAATTCAATTTATGAACTTTGGATAAATCAATTACGTATGATAGACAATCAAATTAATGCAGATGAGTTTGTTTCCAAGTTCATGGACATGAGCAGGAATCATTTGATCTATATTCGTACTCCTATTAAAATTTTCGCACTCAAGGATATTGCACCTTACCTTAAAATTCCTATTCCACCTATTTTCTTTGGTTATAATTTATTGATTCATCTTACTAAAGGTTATTTTACCCAACGAATAGATTCGACTACGTTTACGGTAGAGGCGCCTGCGGTATTGTTGTGTAATTATGGTTATATTTCAGCCATTGAGTCTGTAGACAAATCAGCAGAAGGTTATTGTGTTCTGATTAAAGAGCATGCAATGACTTCTATGTTTCGTGAAACACAGATTTTGAATATTTTTACTATCTCACCTTTGCTCAATCTCGATATAGAAAATAGTGCGGAACTAAGCAGTTTGCTTGATTTGCTGTATAGTGAAATTCACAGCGATAAACCCTATAAAGAGTTGTACGAAAGCTTGTTCAAAACTATTGCACTAAAAGTGATTAAGCTATCAGATTCTACGACCACCATTGATCGCAGGCAAGAGATTGCCACAGCTTTCAAACAACTTGTCCATTTGCACTTTAGCAAGCATAAGACCGTTGATTTTTATGCCGACCAACTCAAAGTGTCTATCAACTATCTGAATCGCTGTGTTTCTGCTGTGTATAAAAAATCATCTAAGCAACTTATCTTGGAAATCGCGATTATTCACAGTCAGCTTTTACTACAGGAAACCAACAAAAGTATTGCAACTATTGCTTATGAACTTGATTTTGTTGATCCATCTTATTTTGCACGGCTTTTTAAAAAACACGTGGGTATTACTCCTTCAGAATATAGGAAGATATAGTTTCACTTGTAGATTAAGTATGCACGATTTGTCCTAGCTTTAATCTGAACTATCATATTTGTTTTGCAATCAGCTTCTTAAATTTGTTCAAATAGCATTTGATTGTTTTCGTCTTTATAGATGAATCGATTTTCAGTCTATAGATATAGAAAGAGTTAAAACGCTATAGAATTTTTAATTGAAAAAAGGAGATAATTATGCATGCAGTCATAGAACAGATCGATTTTAGTACTTATATCGCAGAATTTAAGAAGCGATTGAAGTATTTGTTTCGCGAAAAATACAATTTTAATGATATGGGGTTAACTCGTGATTTTCCAGCTGAATTAATGGAAGAAATCATGGAGGAAAAACCATTGGCAGTAGCTATTCCGACAATGCACGGTGGAAGAGGAGTAAAGGTAAAGGAGTGCTTGCAAATACTTGCTGCTGCTTCGTATGAGTCGTTGCCTTTGTCATTAATGTTTGGAATTAACATTGCGCTTTTCCTAGAACCTCTAGCAAAGTATGGACAACAGACTGTACAGCAACGCGTATTTCATCAGTTTATGGAAAACAAGGCTATGGGAGGCTTGATGATTACAGAAAAAGCTCATGGTAGTGATGCATTGAATATGAAAACAGCCTATAAGGAGAAAGAGGGAATATATCATATTAAAGGACAAAAACACTGGCAAGGTTTAAGTGGTGCTGCGGATTTTTGGTTAGTTACTGCAAGAGAGAGCAAACCCAATGGCGAGTTATCTCGTGATATTGACTTTTTTGTTACTGAAAACAACAGAGAGGAGCAACATATTCCTATGACGCATCGCTACAATAACTTAGGATTATACGCTATCCCTTATGGAATTAATGAAATTGATGTTGCTGTTCCTTCAGAACAAAAATTAGCAACCGAAAGCACAGGTATTAAATTAATGCTAGATACGCTACACCGCAGTAGATTGCAATTTCCAGGAATGGGATTGGGATTTATTCAAAGGCTATTAGACGAATCATTGGCGCATTGTCAAGAAAGAAAAGTAGGAGGTGTCCCTCTACTGAGTATTGATTCAGTGAAAAATCAAATTGCTAAGATTCAAGCGGCTTATACACTGTGTTCGGGTATGTGTATTTTCAGTGTAGAAAACAGTGGTATTGAAAATGACTTGGCTACGATGAGTATAGAGGCTAATGTACTTAAAGCTGTGGTAACGGATTTAATGAATGAATCGGCTCAAATTAGCTTGCAATTAGCAGGTGCAAATGGTTATCGCTTAGACCATATAGCTGGGCGCTCTTTAATTGATTGTAGACCCTTTCAAATTTTTGAAGGATCCAACGAGATGCTTTATACGCAAATAGGGGAAGGAATTGTAAAGTTGATGCGAAAAGCTAAGGAAACTAATTTATATCGCTTTTTACAAGGGTATGAGCGCACGGATTTAAGTGTTGATTTATTTGGTACTTACTTTGATTTTACAATAGATAGTACTATAAAACAACGTAATATGTTGCTTATTGGTAGAATGCTTTCTCGCGTTATTGGCTTTCAATTTGTGATGCAAATGGATGACTTTAATTCTGAATTAGTAGAGATCACCCGTCAACAGGTTGAAGCTGATTTAGCCTCTTTTTACGGACAGTTTAAAACCCAAAATAACGCAGATCCTATCTTGGATTATCAGGTAAATTCAGATTGGACACGTTTTTAAATTAGGTATTTACGTTTATAAATTATAAAAAAGAGTCAAGTAGTTTGCTGCTTGACTCTTTTTTTGTACTCATAGTTAGCAGATTAAAAGAAGGATATAGTGTTTAGCTTAATGTAGTATAGCTCTGTATCGTTATATTTTACTCAAAATAATTATGAATTTACTATTTTGTACTAGGTTTTTATACTAACATAAAATAGCTTTACAAATATATTATAAGTAAATAGCTTTTTATAAAATGCAGTATAAGTATAGTTTAATTGTGAAAAGTAAGTTATTGTAAATTGAAAACTACAATTAGTTATTCTACAGAATATTGAATTCACAATTTATGATTTTTCTTTTAAAATAATATTTAACTGATAAATTTATGAAGTCTGTTGCTGTTGATTTAGAATATAGTTTGATGTCTTAAAAGATCACAAAATTTTAAAGTTGCATTACTTAAGTAAGTGTTTTTTAATGTAATGAGATAGGCTTTGTGTTTTTCATTTAAATCAATAATAGGTACATGAGATAGATTTCTTATTGGATCAATTGTAATTACAGACATTATACTTATCCATTTTCCAGATTCTACTAACTTAAAAAGCATTGAAATATCATTTATTTCAATATTTATTTTAGGTTTTAAATGTAGTTTTTTAAACTTTTCATCTAAATATTGTCTAGTGCTAAAGCGTTTGTCTGCAAGTGCTAAAGGAAAATGAGATAAATCTTCAATAGTTATACTTTTTGCTTTTATTATAGGATTAAGTGAAGATTGGACTAAGACTAAAGGGGAATCTAATAAAGGAGTTATTGTCAATTGACTATTTTCAATATTATTGTTTAAAAAAGAAGCTACAATATCTATTTTCATTTCTTGTAATAAATCTATAAGTTCATCTGTGGTGGCAAATAAAACATTAAGTTTAATATTTGGGAATTGTGTAGTAAAAGTCTCTATTGCTTGTAGGGCCAATTCTCGTAAGGCATAAGTTACTCCAATTTTAATTTCTCCTCTCTCTATATTATTAATTGCATTCAAAGCATGTCTTCCTTGTTCTGAAATATAAATTGTTTGTCTAGCATAGGTTAAAAAAATTTGTCCACTTTCAGTTAAAGAAATTTTACGAGTTGTCCTATTAAATAAAGTAGTATTTAATTCCTGTTCAAGCTGTTGTATTTGTTGAGAAAGTGTACTTTGACTAATACTCACCATTTCAGCTGCTTCAGTAAAGCTTAATAATTCTGCAGTTCTTACAAAATATTTTAATTGTCTAAGTTCCATTTTTGTTATAGTATTAATTATCGATATTATCGATTAATGATATCTAAAAAACGTATTTTACTAATAAATTAAAATTATGAAATTTGTAATGAAAAGTAACAGCTTCTTTACAAATTATTTTTTTAAAGTAACATTAGATAGGAATTCAATCTATAATCAAAAAAATTTTCATGTTTAAATTTATAAATCACTCTAGCAGTAAAAAAGATAGAAAAATGTTGTCAGTATTAAAACTTTCTATGGCAACTTTTATCATTTTCTTTCAAGGCTTTATGGTTGCACCTTTATTACCTTTATTTTCTAAATATTTTCAAGTAACAGTCAAACATGCAAGTTTTATAGAGCCTGCATATTTAATGGGCTACGGTTTATTTACTCTTATTTATGCCGCTTTAAGTGATCGATATGGCAGATATAGAATAATTTGTTTTTCTTTAGTTCTTTTTATTACGTTAACTATTCTAACTGCTTTTGTACAAAATATTAATCAATTGATTGTTTTAAGATTGTTTACAGGCATTGGCGCTGCTGGTGTAGCCCCAACTACAATTAGTTGGATTAGCGATACTTTTGCTTATCACAAAAGAGGGCATGCTTTAGGAATTTTTTTTGGATGTATGGCTGGAGGAACTGCCTTTGGTGCTTGTGCAGGTGCTTTAGTAACATCTCTGATTGGATGGCGAGGGCTATTTATTTTAGTTGCATTGATTGGTTTGATTATAAGTATAATAATTATTAAATCTAAAAAAGCAATTTTTAAAGGGGAAGAAACTTCAGTTGACAAAGTCTCTGTATTTAAAACATACAGTATTATTTTGAAAAAAAGAAGAGCAAGATTAACCTATATATATGTTGTTTTTAACGGTATGTTTCATAGTGGAATTTTTGCTTGGTTAGGTTATTTTTTTTACAAAAATTTTAGTTTAAATGAGGCAGAAATAGGTTTAGCTATGTTAGGATATGGTATACCTGGTTTGTTACTAGGTCCTTTCTTAGGTAGAGTAGCTGATCGTTATGGGAGAAATATTATTATTCCAATAGGAATATTTATTAGTGCTCTAGCAGTTTTTATTTTAAGTCAAAATGTCAACCTTGTATTCTCAAATGCTTTAGTTGCTTTATTGTCGTTGGGTTTTGATTTATCTCATCCTTTATTTGCTGCAATTGTCACAACTTTCTCTTCTCGAAAAGGTGCAACCACAGGATTATTTGCCTTTTTTTTATTTATTGGTTATGGTTTAGGAAGTTTAGTATTGAGTTTAATTGTTCATATTGGTTTAGAATTGTCTTTTCAACTATTCGCTTATGCTGCATTTGCAGCATCTATATGTTCTATTTATGTGTTTAAAGATGAAAAGTAAGCGTGTGAAAATTAAAAACTACAAGGAATGAATTAGTATCTTGTAACCAAATTTGTAGAAGATGAGTACAAAAGCAAAACAGGTTTCATTAAAAAATATTGCAGGGCAAGTCCATCGTGGAATTTTATTCCAGAAAATTACTATGAGCTCTTGGCTAGATCATATTGAAAACCTAAAAGATTCTCATCGTCATGATTATCATATTTTTTTGTTTTTAGAACAAGGAACTTTAGAGGTAGAAGTTGATTTTACTAGGTATCAATTAAATACAGCTAGTCTACTTTATACTAGTCCGGGACAAGTACATAAAAATATCGATTTCAACGAAATACAATATTGTGTTTTGGCTATAAAGTCAGAGTATATCTCACCAGAATACAAAACAGTAATTGAAAAAATGTTTCTACAAACGCGCGTTATTCAACTGTTAGAAAAGGATATTCAACTACTTCGAAATACCGCTGAATTATGTGTGGATTTGTATCAGAAAACAGATCTATCTTTCTATGCAACAGCCTTAAAAAATAGTGTAAATGTTTATATTTCTCTTTTCTTGGAAAATTATCTAAAAAAAGGGTATTCGCCTAGTTCTACCAATCGCTTTGAAAAAGTTACTTTGCGCTTTATCAAAGAATTAGATCTTCATTTTGCGGAACATAAACGCCCGAGTTATTATGCAGATCTATTGCATCTATCAACCACATATTTAAATGAATGTAGTACCCAAACACTTGGATTATCTGTTTCTAAGGTGATTCAAGAGCGCGTTATTTTAGAAGCGAAAAGGCTTTTGTTCTATACTGATTTATCAGTAAAAGAGATTGCGTTTGCTTTAGGGTATGAAGATTATTCTTATTTTTCTCGTTTATTTTTTAAAAACGAAGGATGTTCACCTATAGCGTTTAGAAATAAAAACCGCGATTAGTCCTAGTATTACAAATATTACTCCCTTGTTCATTTTTTGCGATGGTCTTTACTTTGCCTAAAATAATTTATGTGGCCTACAGGCTATTTTTATTAGTTGTCTTGTAAAATAACTAAAGTAAACGTTGCGCTGTAGTCCTACGATAGGAATTATACAATGTATAAATATAAGACTAGGACAGTATGAAAATAATAAAAATAAAGTTGTTTTGTTTAGTGCTTTTTCCCAGTATAGTAGGTAAAATAATAGCACAAAACTCCCCAGTTCAATCTCTTACTCTGCAAGAGGTTGTTCAAGCAACATTGGAAAATCACCCCCAATTAAAATTAAATGAACAAGAGGTGCGATTGCGTGAAAGTGAATGGGGTCGCAGTAAAACACAGCGTTTACCCACTGCATCCGTTCAAATGACTGTGGGATACCAAGGAAATACAACCTTATTAGATAAAAAATGGCAAAAGGAAACAACTTTGAAAAATTTGCATCTTAATCATAGTATTCAGGTAACAGCGAATCAAACCCTTTATAAGGGCAAGCAGATTAATTTGGACATAAAAGAACAAGCATTAAGTCACTTTCTAGCTCAGTTAGATTTGGAACAACAGCAGTTAGATTTGGAGCTAGAAGTGAGTAAGTACTATCTCAATTTATATCGAGAGGAACTTCTTGAATCTATTTATATTAAAAATAAGGAATTAGCCGAAGAACGCTTAGCGCTTATTCAAAAGTATCTAGAAAAAGGAATGGTAACAAAAGATGAAGTATTACTTGCGGAATTGCAAATTTCTGATATTGAATTAAAGCAACAACAGAACGATGCTGATCAACAGGCAATTCAAAAGGAGCTACGATTAGCCATGGGGGATGAAACAATTACCCTAACCACACGAGCATTTGCTATTGAGTTTGAACAGACGTTCTTAAAACAAGAAGCCTATTATATGGAAGAGGCAAGAGAGAAATCAGTGGTTTTACAAAAAGGTGAGGAGTATTTTAAACTTCAGGGATTAGGTTTACAGAAGGAAAAAGCAAATCGTTGGCCCGAACTATATGCTTTTATACAAACCTCTACGGATCGTCCAGTACGTACTACTACACCACAATTGGATATATATACCAATACCTGGCAAATGGGGTTAGGAATACGTTATGATCTTACTAAGTTATACACAGCAAAAAAAAGAGAAAAACCGCTTGAAATACAAGTTGAAATTGCTAAGCAACAACAAAGTTATGCTAAACAACAACTTGAAAAGGACATTGCTCAAGGGTATCTTCAAGTAAAGTTGAAGTTGAGTCAACGAAAACAATTGCAACAAGCTTTGGAACAAGCCAAGGAAAACTATCGCATTATACAAGAAAAATATTTGGCTCAATTGGTCTTGTACTTAGATGTTTATAATGCGAGTAATATACTATTAGAAACCGAATTAAAAGTAGCGAATAACGATGCAGAATTATTGTACTCTACACTTTATTTATCCTATTTGGTTGGAGATTTAAATACTTTAAAATAAAAAACGATGACACCAAGAAAACGCAATTATATACTATTCAATTCACTTACTATAGCAGGTGTACTCCTGCTAGTTTGTATTGCAATGGTTCAATTTTTTCATTTGAATGATAACAGTTATACAAATGCGGCTCAAATTGAGGGACATGTAATTCCTATTCACGCTAAAGTGCAAGCTTATGTTGAAAAAGTAAATTTTAGTGAGCATCAAACAGTAAAGAAGGGAGACACTTTAATCTTATTAGATAAGTCTGAGTTTGCGATTCAATATCATAAGGCGCAAGTAAATTTAACCAATGCTCAAGCAGCCTACAGTAAAAGATTAATCGCTATTAAAGGATTAGAGAATAATGTGGAAGTGGTAAACTCTTCCATTGGAGAATCAACAGTAAAATTAAAATATCATAAAGCTAATTATTTACGTTATGTTTCTTTGCTAAAAGAACAAGCTGTTACTCAACAACAATACGAACAAATGGAATTAAACTATCGTAGTGAACATGCTAATCTCGAGAAATTAGTCAGACAAAAAAAGACTACACAGCTTTTAGTAGAAGAAAATAAAGAGGCGCTTGAGCTAGATCTCGCACAAATAGAAATGGCTCAGTCAGCTATTGATTTGGCTCGATTAAATTTAGCTTATACCTCAATTACAGCTCCTCATGATGGAATTATTGGAAGAAGGTATATTAATGAGGGACAGTTAGTTCAAGTGAATCAACAATTGACTTCCCTAGTGCAGAGCAATGGAAAATGGGTTACGGCTAATTATTTAGAGAGACAAGTAAAAAATTTAAAAGTTGGACAACGTGTTTCTATTACTGTAGATGCATTAGGAGGAAGAGAGTTTATAGGAGTAATTTCTGCTATATCCGGAGCAACAGGATCAAAATATTCGGGTATTCCTATTGATAATGCTGTGGGGAATTTTGTAAAAATACAGCAGCGTATTCCTGTGCGAATTGAGTTTACTACTGATACAGTTGATTTGGATAAGTTGATTGCAGGAATGAATGTTGTAGTACGATTAAAAAAATAATAAGATA
>NZ_BAEX01000023.1 GCF_000246945.1 Myroides injenensis M09-0166 | reverse complement strand
ACTAGCTGTAGCTATTATTTTTTATCCAAAAAATAATAGCTACAGCTAGTAGTAATATTGATATTCCAATAATAAACCAAGTTAACTTTTCGTTCATATTAGTATTTTATTAAGATTTATACTCTATAATGTCATAAATAAATATCAAAAATAGAAATTAATACATTGTTAACCTACGTTCGATTAATGTTTAATAATGCATAATAAATGTAAAAATACGCATATTTTGGTATCTGAAATTTAAATATATAAAATATTTTTACTTTTTTTATGTATTAATATTAATTGAACTTGGGGTGATAATAAGATTCCTCCATTTTTTATTTATTACAGTTTTAAATTTGCTGGATTTGACATAGAAGCTAAAATCATCGCAGGATTATATTTTTTTGTATTGTACAAGAACCATTCTTCGCTTCCGCTATTTTGGTAGTAAAAACATATTTCTCCGACAACGATTTTGTAGGCTGGCGTACTGATATTATTAATTATTGTTGGTAATAATGAAATCATTTTATCTTCAGCAAAGAATTCTAACTCAATTATTGGACTGCATTCTGTAATCATATTTACAATGTTAACAATTGAAGTGGAGTAGAGTCGTAATACTGCTCTTGTGCAGTTTGGAGCAAATATAACTTGTTCTAAAGGATAGAAATTAGGAATTGAAATCTCTATAGTTGTATCATTATCCTGTTCAATCAAAATAGGAAATAAAACCACATCTTTAAAATTCTTATTCTCGTTAAATTCAAAACCTTCTAGGTCCTTCATACTTGTATTAAAGGGATCACGCATTCCATTTTCTATCGCTAAGTTTTTCTGAAAACACTTTCTTATTGCTGAGTTTAAGCGATTGTGCATTTTGGAATCTTGTTTAAAGTTCAAGAAATAATTAATTCCAACTCTTAATAATGCGGAGAATTTTGAGGTAATTAGAAATTCACGATTGTTACTTGTTAGTTTACCTCTTTTATTTCGTCTGTTAGGACGCGTTTGTATTATTTGCTTCCCTAAATAAGTCCTGGTGTATAATGCCCCTGTTATGCCTTTTACTACACCGTTCTTTGCTATTTCTGCCATAATGATTTGATTGGTAATGATTAATATATCTAGTAGCCACAATATTAGTGCCATAATGATGGTGCGTTGGTACTTAGGTGATCCCACAATGATGCCGCATTATTAGATGGTTTTAGCGGCATCATTGCGGTATCATAGCGGCATCAATGCGGCATCACTCACTTTAGTTTTAGGAAAATATTGTAAAAAAAGTATTAAAGGATAAGCGTAAATATGTGAATCTTACATGTTAATTTTTTATTTATTTTATAAAATAAGAGGAATTAATAGATAACTTTATGCAAAATAAATATGTAACTATGAAAAATTGGAGTTTATATTTGATACTGTTAGCACCAATAGTTGGATTTGGACAATCCCCTAATTCTCAAATTAAGGAATTGTGGGAGACAGTATCAAAGAAAGAACAAGAATACGAGGTAAAAAGTATTTCTCCTGAGATAAAACAAATACTAGATTTGTCGCGCAAGACAAAGGATTATCCTAGCGTGTTAAAAGCGCTGTTTTATCAAGCTCGAATAGATATCACTACCAAAGATGATGCTGATTTTAATATCAATGAAGTTTTTGCAGAATTTAATAAAGAGCGCAAGAATGCATCGGGTCTTTATGTTGGTGTGATTGATATGTATTTAGGTAAACTTTACGATTTATATAAAAATGCTAATTTATATAAGTTAAGTAGCAGAACTGAATTAGAAGCTGGTGATGCTAAAGATGTTCGTTTTATGACTTCTGGGCAACTTCAATCGCTTATTAATACATCATACGATGAGGCGATTAAAATAGCTGAGAAGCACCCTAATGTTTTGGTCAAAGAGTGGAAAGATTTGTTCAGTTACGATACTAATTCTAGTATTGACTTTACAAATTATACGTTGTATGACGCTTTTCGATTAGATTATGCTAATGCACTATTAAGCGGAAATAATCAATTCTTTAGTGAAGAGGAACAGGATGCCAGAAGAGAGAAAGCATATCAACTAATTAATGCGGTTAAAGAAGATATAGCTAAACGCAATAATGTTGACTTAAAAGTTTATACTGCATTGTTTGAGTTAGAAATACGTAGTGATTGGTCAAATAGCAATAAGTATGAAAAATATAATGAGCTAATAAAGGAATATCCTCTAAACTTATCTATTGCTCATTCATATGGTCAATTTTTATATAGACAATTTAATGAAACAGATGAGAATGATCCTTTAAAAGTAAGTGGTGCTGAGGTATTAAATTATTTGGATAAGGTTGAAAAAACTTTTCATTCTAAGGTAGAGGCATCAGAATTAAAATTTGCTTCAGATTTAAGAAAGTTAATGACGAATCCTAGTTTTGATGTCAACACATCAGAATATATGGGTGTGCATGAAATAGCTCCTCTTTATGTGGGCTATACCAATTTAGATAAGGTATATGTACAAGTAGTAAAAATTGATTCACCTTCGCCTTCCTTTAATTTTAAGTATGATATCCATGAGAAAGAGGGGTATGAGTATGTGGCTACAGATGAAAAAGTGGTAGATAGCTATGTTTTACCTGTTAGTAAATACGAAGATTATAAAAGACATACGACAAGGGTAGCATTACGACCATTAGAAATGGGTAGATATGCTATTATGGTTAGCAGTGCACCATTTGATCGACTTGAAAAAGATAAGGATGTGGTAAGTTATGTGACAGTAAATGTTTCAGACAATGTAATTGTAGTAGGCAATAAAAAGTTACGTGCCTATAATCGAATTACTGGTAAGCCTTTAACTAACCAGCGCATACGTGTAACAAATGGAGATAAAGCAAGTACAAATAAAAACTTTTGGGAAACTGTAATCATTACTGATGATAAAGGGGAACATGAGATTGGGTTTGATATGAAGTCTTCCACACGTTTTTATTCTATTGAAAAAGAAGATATTTTTTATAGTAAATACTATTATAAAAACAATAATAGAGAAATAGATAACACGCAAGTAGAAGCAAAGCTGTTTATAGATAGAGGAATATATAGACCTGGGCAGGCAGTTTATTTCAAAGGTATCTTTACAGAGGTGAAGGGACTTGATGAATATTTATTGACAGATAAGAATTTTACTGTAGAGTTATATGATGCAAATAGAAAATTAGTTTCTTCTCAGCAATATGTAAGTAATGAATTTGGTTCTGTGCAAGGAGCATTTGTGTTGCCATCATCTGGAGGATTAGGGAACTATTTTATTAGTGTTAAAGACATTAATAGTTATAAAAATTTTAGTGTAGAAGAATATAAGCGACCTAAGTTTGAAGTGAAATTTGACAAGGTAACAGGTAGTTATCAATTAGGAGATAATGTTGTAGTCAATGGAGAGGCAGTATCTTTTGCTGGAGTTCAGATTGATCAGGCAAAAGTTACTTATACAGTTAGTCGTATTGCTACCTATCCTTTTTTACCTTGGTATAGAAGTTTTTCAAGACCTTATCAAAATCCTGAGTTAATTGCAATAGGTGAAGCTGTAACTAATCAAGAAGGGAAGTTTACTGTCGATTTTAAAGCTATACCTGCGACTAATAAGATTGATAAAAATGATCCTCGTACTTATCGTTACGTAATTGAAGCTACAGTAACAGATATTAATGGTGAGACACATTCTCAGACCACTAATGTTGTTGTTGGAGATAGAGGTGTGATGCTTAATTTAAATGTAAAAGCGAATGTAAAATCTACTGAACTGACTTCAATTGATATTTCAACAACAAATTTGAATGGTGAGAAAATAAATGCAAAAGGAGAGCTTTCAGTTTATGAATTAAATGCACCTCATCCTAAGCGATTATTAAATAATGCTGCTAGACAGACTGTCGAAAAAGAGTATTATTCGTATGATGAGTTTGTAAAATTATTTCCTTACCTACCTTATGGAAAAGAATTAGATTTAAGTACTTGGGTAGAAGGCAAGGAAGTATTTAAAGCTAGTTTTAATACTGCAGATTCTAATGAGATTAGTTGGAAAGGAGCGTCTTCACTAAAAAGTGGTGCTTATGTTTTAAAAGGATTTGTCTTTGATAAAGATGGTGAAAAAGTTAGTGTAGAACAACTTATTAAGGTGACGAATGAAAATGAGAAGAATACTAAAGTTTACGATTTAGTAAATGTTGTCTCTTCTAATAAAATATACAAAAAAGGTGATACTGCTACCTACTTGATTCAGTCAGCTGAAGAGGATACGTACCTTATGATAAGTGTACTATCTAAAGGAAAGACGATCGAAGAGAAGAAATTAAAAATAGGAAAGAAACCTTATAAATATGAAGTTTCTGTAAAAGGACAGGACAATATTGACATCTATTTTACAGCTGTTAAACACAATTTTTATCAAGAAGTAAAAGAAAGTATTCTTGTTGATAATAAATTAGAACAGCTTGCCATCAGTGTCAATTCTTTTAGAGACAAATTAACTCCTGGTGGAAAGGAAACATGGTCTTTAACAATTTCAGGAGAACAGAAAGATAAAGTTTTAGCTGAAGTTTTAGCAGGAATGTATGATGCGTCTTTAGATCAATTTGCATCAAATTCTTTTGAAGATTCTTTTGTTAAGAGAAGAAGATACTACAATAATAGTCTTGATTTTAACTATTACAATGTGTTTGATAGAATAAGTTATCCTCAAGAAATTTTAGGTAATTATATTGATTTTCAGAATATTTATTTTAATACTCCTTTGACCTTAGATACTTTCGGGGTGCAGTTTTCATTTT
The DNA here is from genome assembly GCF_000246945.1 of Myroides injenensis M09-0166. Lineage (GTDB taxonomy): Bacteria > Bacteroidota > Bacteroidia > Flavobacteriales > Flavobacteriaceae > Flavobacterium > Flavobacterium injenense. Next base: position 34,123 of record NZ_BAEX01000023.1, on the reverse strand, counting down.
ATAAAGGAGATAGGTCTTTCGGGCATGTTCGCATCGGAAGTAAGAGTGCAAGTTTGAATAGTCCAGTAGTGATGGAAGAGAATAATAAAGTTTCAGAAGATGCATTATCTCCATCTGCAGCTGGGAAAATAGCTGTTCAGGGAATTAGTTCGCAAGATAATGATGGTTCTTCGCTCTATGTCGTGGATGGAGTGATTAAAGAAACTTATGACATGAATTCTAGTGACATATTAGAAGTTACTATTTTGAAAGGTAGTGAAGCAACTGCTCTGTATGGAAATAGAGGTGCAAATGGTGTTGTAATTATTACTACAAAAGCTGGTGCTCTAGCTAACTTAACTGCAGTTCAATCAAGAACAAACTTGAATGAGACAGCGTTTTTCTTTCCACAGTTAACGACAGATGCAGAAGGAAATGTAAAGTTTGAATTTACAGCACCAGAAGCATTGACACAATGGAAGTTTATGGCTTTTGCTCACAGTAAAGATTTGGGAAGTGGCTATATTGAAAAAACAGTAGTTACACAGAAAGATCTTATGGTTATTCCTAATATGCCACGTTTTTTACGTCAGGGTGATGAAGTGATTATATCTAATAAGACAAGTAACTTATCTAAAAGGGATATTAAAGGTACTGTAGCATTATTGTTTTTTGATGCCTTTACGATGGAACCTATCGATGCTTTATTTTCAAACACTGATAATGTCAAGTCTTTTGAAATTAAGAAAGGAGAATCTGTTTCTACTACATGGAATGTAAAAGTTCCTGATAATGTGCAGGCAGTTGTCTATCGCGTAGTTGCAAAAGCTGGTGAGTTTAGTGATGGCGAAGAATCTGCATTGGCTGTTTTGTCTAACCGTATGATGGTTACAGAGTCAATGCCTATGTTTATTAAAGAAGGGCAGAAAAAGAAATTTACGTTTGATAAGTATTTACAGCAACAATCTGCTTCTAGTGATAATTTCAAATTAACATTTGAAATGACAACTAACCCTATGTGGAATGCTGTCTTTGCATTACCTAGTTTGAGAGAGAATACGAACAGTTCGAATTCAATAAGTATTTTTAGTAAGTTTTATGCTAATGTAGTTTCTACTTCTTTGATTAATAGTAACCCTCGTATTAAAAGAGTTTTCGAAGATTGGAATACACGTAATCAATTAGTTTCTCGCTTAGAACAAAATGAAGAACTTAAATCTATATTGATAGATGAAACTCCTTGGGTAAGACAAGCAGAAAGAGAAGAAGAACAAATGAAGCGTATTGCTTTGTTGTTTGACCTTAATAAAATGCAGTTAGAGCAAAAAGAAACTTTTAATAAGTTGCTTGAAATGCAAAATAACGACGGAGGTTTTAGTTGGTTTAATGGTGGTAGTTCAGAATTACATACTACTCAATCAATAATAAAAGGTTTAGGTATTCTTAAAAAAATGGGGATGCTTAATACTGAATCAGTTGGTGAGTATAAAGAGTTCTTAGCAAAAGCGATACAATTTGTAGATGAACAACAATTTGTAACTTATCAGAGTACTTTAAAGAACAAGAAGAATGCTACTATTGCTCCAATTAACTTGAATTATTTATATGCAAGAAGTTTCTTTAACGACGAGTTTAAAATAAAGGAACAATATGCACCTATGATGAATTATTATTTAAGTAATTTAGAAAGTGCAGCTATTGAAGGAAATCTTTATAGTAAAGCTATGCGTGCATTAGTGGCTAAACGCTATGGTCTAGATAAAGTAGCGAATAAAACATTAAAAAGTATTTCAGAAATTGCAGTCGAATCAGATGAAATGGGAATGTACTGGAAAGAGAATACTGCAGGATGGTATTGGTACAATAGCCCTATTGAAGTACAAGTGCTAATTATGGAAGCTTATAGCGAGATAAAAGGCAATGATAATAAAGCAATCGATGAAATGAAAGTTTGGTTGTTAAAGAACAAACAAACAGTTGCTTGGAATTCTGACAAAGCTACTACTGCCGCTATCTATGCATTGCTAAACTTAGGTAAATCTTGGATAGATTCAGAGAAGGGATTATCCGTTGCTATTGGAGGTGAATATTTAGATATTGCTAAAGATGCTCAAATGGGAAGTGGTTATGTGAAAGAGTCTTGGTCTAAAGGTGAAATGAATCCATTGATGGGTACTGTAGAAATTGAAAAGACTTCTCCTGGTATAGCTTATGGAGCTATGTATTGGCAATATTTTGAAGACCTTGATAAGATTACAACTGCAAAAACAGGAGTACAGTTTAACAAAGAGTTGTTTTTAAAGGTTGCTACTGATAAAGGCGAAGTACTTAGAAAAATTACTACTGATACCCCAATTAAAGTAGGGGATAAAGTAACTGTTCGTCTTGAAATTATCACTGATAGAGATATGGACTATGTGCATATTAAAGATATGAGAGCAAGTGGATTTGAACCTATCAATGTTTTCTCAAGATATAATAGAAGAGGAGAGTTTAGCTATTATGAAGAAACTCGAGATGCAGCTACTAACTTTTTCGTTTCAACACTTAGAAAAGGTAGTTATGTTTTTGAATATGATTTAAGAGCTAATACTGCTGGTTATTTCTCAAATGGAATTACTACATTACAAAATATGTACGCTCCGGAGATGAATGCTCATAGCGAAGGAATAAAAGTAGAGATTAAGAATTAATAGAAAATTCTTTTTACAATTATAAAAAAGGGACTTACAGATGTAAGTCCCTTTTTTGTGAGAAAGTATTTCTTGTTGTAGGTTAAGTGATTAACTAGTGTTCTGGTGGTAAATTTGTTATACAAAAAAGGAGAAATTATGAAAACAAGAATGATTAAACAAATAGTAGCACCACAGCCTGCACATTTTGTAGGGGATGGTTTTAGAGTACATAATTTTATACCAAGCATGCCAAATATGGATATGCAGCAAATGGATCCTTTCATTATGCTAGACTATAATTCAAAATTTGTATTCCCACCTTCACAAACACCTAAAGGAGTAGGAGTGCATCCACATAAAGGTTTTGAGACCGTAACTATCGCTTATAAAGGCAAAGTAGAACATGGTGACAGTAGCGGTGGTGGTGGCGTTATTGGAGAAGGAGATGTACAATGGATGACTGCTGCCTCTGGAGTATTGCACAAAGAATTTCACGAAACAGAATGGAGTAAAAAAGGCGGTGAGTTTCAAATGGTTCAACTTTGGGTAAATCTAAAAAAAGAAGATAAAAAAGGACCTGCCAAATATCAAGCAATAGAGAATGCCACAATGGCGAAATATACATTGCCTAATGATCAAGGTTCAGTAGAAGTCATTGCTGGTGAATATAATGGAGTTAAAGGATCAGCATCTACATTTTCCCCAATCCATATGTATAACTTAAAAGCAAAATCAGGATTAGAAACTAAGTTTGCATTTCCTAGCGGATATACCACTTTGTTATTAGTGCTAGAAGGAGAAATAAAGGTGAATGGTTCATTAGTAGCTACAGATCATGTGGCACATATGGAACGAGAAGGAGAGGAGTTTACTGTTGAGGTAACGAAAGATGCTGTAGTGCTTATTGTATCTGGCGAACCTTTAAGAGAGCCTATCGCTCACTATGGTCCGTTTGTTATGAATACAAGAGATGAGTTAATACAAGCTGTAGATGATTTTAATTCTGGGAAGTTTGGTGATCTGTTATAATTGTATTGGGGATAAACATCAAGAATCTATAACAAGAATAGCAATAAAAATAGAGGAACCCATAACTATGAGTTCCTCTATTGTTTTAATTCACAATCTAATATTTATGAATTTAATAGTTTAGATTTTTGTTGTACAAACTCAACTTCTGTTAGAATACCTTGTTCTTTAAGATGGTTTAAGCGTATTAATTGATCAGTAAGATTATCTTCTTTAGCATTGTTAATGATTACGTTATTTGCATTGGTGTTCACATTATTGTTTGAGTAAGCATGCAAACGACGATTGTACTCACTTACTTGACTTCCTAAGGTAAATAGATCAATGAAAAGTCCTAAACCAAAAAATCCAAAAGTAAAAAGATAAAGAATTCCCATTCCTACTTTGTCTAGGTAAAACTTATGTGCTCCTAAGAACCCCAAAAAGAACCAAAGTAAATAAGCTGTGCCTGTTGATTTCATATTATTAATATTGTTGTGTTGTTATTAAAAAAATGCGATATGAGAATTTTTAATATTCAAACTCTCTTTATAAGTCGCTTTTTGTGAATTTAAGCAAATATAAATAATTATGTTAAATTATTTAAGAAATAATTGGTCTAAAGTTTTGGTTATCTGTGTTTTTTACTGAAATATTTTGTCAATTTATATGTAAAGAATAAAAAAATGTTCTCCCTATTTTTAGTGAATTTAAGTTGTGACTGTATCAATGGAAGTGCTTTTCGTATACATTTGCTACTATAAATTTGAGGTATGAAAAAAATAGTATTTGCATTGATGTCGTTGGCTCTTCTTACAGTTAGTTGTAAAGAAAAGGAGGTAGAAGCACCAGTAGTTGTAGAAGAAAATAAAATAGAAGCTACAACAGAACAAATAGAGGCTAAAGAATTGAAGTTTTCAGCAGAAAATATGGATAACTATATGGCTTCTGAGGATAAGATGATGGTGTCTTTAGGCAATAATGATGACCAGCAACGCTTGCAAAAAGCAATACAGATTATAGGTAATTATAATATTATCTATGATGCAGAAGATGGTATCGATAATTATAAGACAGATGCGGCTTTCTTAAAACAAGTAGGTGGTAAAACATTTAAAGAAGTATGTAAGGTAGCGGAAGATTACTTAAAAGCAGATCAACAACGCGAGTTGGATCGTATTAAAGACTTATTAGGCACTATTAAAGACCCTAAGTCAGCTTCGGAGGCAGAGAAGTATAACGAAGCTCAAAATGACCTTGAAGAGGCTAAAAAGATGCCAATCACACTTGATGCTTATGAGTATAGTGAGGAATGTTTTTTATAATAGGATATAGAAGTAAATAATTAGGGCTGTCAATATTTTGACAGCCCTAGTTGTTTGATTATAGTAACCCTGCTCTTTTTAATAAAGCGTCAGGAGTAGGTTCTTGCCCTCTGAATTTTTTATATAAGTTCATTGGATGATCAGTTCCTCCTTGTGATAATACATTATCTTTAAATTTAGTAGCGACCTCTTTATTGAAGATACCATTTTCTTTAAAGTAAGCGAAAGCATCAGCATCTAATACTTCAGCCCATTTATAACTGTAATATCCTGAAGAGTATCCACCTTGAAAAATATGTGAGAATGATGTACTCATAGCATTCTCTTTAACATCAGGATACTGAGCAGTTAGTTTAAACTGTTCGGTTTCAAATTCTTTTAAATCCTTAATAGTCGATGGATCTTGACCATGCCATCCCATGTCTAGTAATCCAAAGCTCAATTGGCGTAAGGTAGCTATACCTTCTAGAAATGAAGCGCTCTCTTTAATTTTGTTCACCAACTCCATAGGAATGATTTCTCCTGTTTGATAATGTTTAGCGAATAACTCTAAAGCCTCTTTTTCGTAACACCAATTTTCTAATACTTGACTTGGTAATTCCACAAAGTCCCAATAAACATTAGTACCCGAAAGACTAGGGTAAGTCGTATCTGCTAGCATACCGTGTAATGCATGCCCAAACTCATGGAATAACGTTGTTACTTCATTAAAAGTTAATAATGAAGGTTTCGTAGCCGTAGGTTTAGTAAAGTTGCAAACGATAGAAATATGTGGTCTCTCATTGATACCATCTTTGATGTATTGATTTTTAAATGAGGTCATCCATGCTCCATTTCTCTTTCCTTTTCTAGGGAAGAAGTCAGCATAGAAGACAGCGATAAAATCACCATTTTCATTTGTTACTTCAAAAGTCTTTACATCCGAGTGGTATTTATCAATATCTTGAACTTCAGTGAATGTTAAGCCATATAATTTATTCGCAACTTGAAATGCTCCGTCTAAAACATTTTCTAATTGGAAATAAGGTTTCAATAATTCATCATCTAAATTAAAGCGCTCTTGCTTTAGTTTTTCTGAGTAGTATGCACCATCCCATTTTTCTAAGTGATCAAGATTGTCTGCTTTTTTTGCAAAAGCACTTAACTCTGCAAATTCTTTATCTGCAGCAGGTTTTGCTTTTGCTAGTAGTTCGTTTAAAAAGGCGTTTACTTTATCTGGATTTTGTGCCATGCGCTCTTCTAATACAAAATGAGCATGTGTAGCATATCCCAATAGATTAGCTCTTTCATGGCGAAGTCTTACAATCTTTAAGACATTTTCTTCATTATTATGTTCGTTGTCTTGGAAAGCTTTCTTACCAGCTGCAATTGCAAGTTCTTTTCTTAACTCACGATTATCCGCATATGTCATAAATGGGATGTAGCTAGGATAATCTAGTGTGAATATCCATCCCTCTTTACCTTCTTGTTCAGCTAATGCTTTGGCTTCTTCAATAGCACCTTCTGGTAAGCCTGCTAAATCTTTTTCATTTGTAATATGTAATTGGTATTTATGCGTTTCAGCTAAAACATTTTCTCCAAACTTAAGTGCAGTTAATGAAAGTTCTGCATCTATTTCGCGTAGTCTGTTTTTTTTGTCTTCAGACAATAGTGCACCATTTCGAACAAAACTTTTATAATTTTTAACTAATAGTGTTTTTTGTTCAGTTGTTAGTTCTAGGTTATCAATTTGGTCATATACCGATTTTACTCTTTTAAATAATTCTTCATTCAGAGAAATATCATTTCCTAATGCAGATAACATAGGTGCTACTTCCTGTGCTATTTTTTGCATCTCGTCATTGGTCTCTGCAGAATTAAGATTAAAGAATATGTTTGATAAAATGTCTAACTGCAAACCTGAGTAAGCTAGTGCTTCAACAGTATTAGCAAATGTAGCTGGTTCAGGATTATTTATTATGGCATCAATTTCAGCTTTTGTATTTTCTATTTCTTTTTCGAAAGCAGGTTTATAATCTGCTGTATTGATTTTTGAAAAAGGAGCAGTATTGTATTTTGTGTTAAATTTTGAATTCAATATTGACATAATAAAATGATTAATTTTAAGTAAAAATAATGGTTTTGAGTGTATTCTGTAATAAATATATTGTTAATTATATTATTTTTTGATATTTTAATTTATATTTTTGATTTAATAAAATACTATAATATGATTCATATATCTGATTCTGATCTTGCTTTATTAAAGTCTGAAACAAAGATAGGGGAAAGTTTAGGAAAACTAACTGAAGAGCAATTGGAAGTTATCTATCGAAATCGCTTGTTCAATATGTTTGTTCCCGAAGAATATGGAGGACATGGTCTAAATTTAGTTGAAGGTCTTTTGTTAGAAGAACAATTAGCTAGAATAGATGGGAGTTTAGGATGGACTATTACTTTTGGAGCTGGCGCGAATATGTTTGTTGGCTATTTAGATAGCTTTTTAGCAAAGATGATTTTTCAAGATAAAAAAGTTTGCTTTGGAGGAAGTGCTATGCTTGATGGTATTGCAAAAGAAGTAAAGGATGGATATATTATAAATGGATCTTGGAAGCATATTGTAGGAATAACGCACAGTACAATATTAACTGCAAATTGTCATATTGAAAGAGATGGTGAATTACTTTTTGACGATAAAGGTGCACCTATCTATGAGTCTTTTTTCTTTTTTCCCAGAGAGATTTCTATTGTGAAGGATTGGAAAACTATGGGACTTGAAGCCTCAGGGAGCCATTCTTTTAAGGTTGTCAATCTGAAAGTAAATAAGAATAGGGTTTTTGTTATTCAAAGTGATAAAAGAGTCATTGACTCTACAATGTATAAGTTCCCATTTGCTCAATTTGCAATATTGACGCTTACTGCTAATCATTTGGGAATGCAAGAGCATTTTCTAGAGGAATTAAAGCGTTTTTTTGATGGAGAGATACAAAATCAGTTCTTTAAATTTAAAGATGAATTGTATTATAATTATCTTGATAAATTTAATGCACGCAGAGAACAGTTTTATGATTTAGCACAAAAGGCTTGGGATGAGGTAGGATCTAATGGTGTAATGTCTGAAGCAACAGAAGAAAAGATAGATGTATTATGTAAGGCTTTAGTACATAAAGGGCGAGCTTCAATTCTAAATGTTATGCCTTATCTTGGAATTTATGCAGTAACAGGAGCTAATGAGATGAATAAGATTATAAGGGATATTTTGACAGCAAGTCAATTTAGTATGCTGCTACCCGATAGTTTAGAGTAAGAAGTTTATTATAAAATGGAGACCTTGTTAGATATCTAATGAGGTCTTTTTTGTTTTAATACATTAGCTTTGTAGAACAACAAAACAAGCTAATATGAAACAATATATAAGTGACGCAGATATTGGAATACTGAAAGATAATGTAAGTCAAGCAGAGAAACTAGGTCACCTTACAGATCAGCAATTAGAAGTGCTTTATAACGCTAACCTTTTTAATCTATTTGTACCTAAGCAATATAATGGATTAGAACTTGACTTTATTGATGCCTTAAGGATAGAGGAACTGTTAGCTAGTATAGATGGTAGTTTGGGCTGGACAGTTACATTGTGCAGTGGAGCTAATATGTTTGTTGGTTTTATCGATCCAGAAGAAAGTGAAAAAATATTTAGTGATAAGAAAGTATGTTTTGGAGGAAGTGGTAAAGTAAATGGTGTCGCTACAGAAGAAGGAGATTACTATATTGTGAATGGCTCATGGGATATTGTTACTGGATTACGCCACTGTACTGTATTTACCGCTAACTGTCATATAAAGATAAACGGAGAGTTACAGTTCGATAAAGAAGGCAAGCCTATTTATCAATCTTTCTTTTTCTTGCCATCAGAAGTCACAACTAAAGATAGCTGGAATACATTAGGTTTTGTGGCTACGGGTAGTCACACTATCGAAGCTAAAGAATTACGCATATCTAAAACACGTAGTTTTAACATCACAAGTGAAGCATGTACTATAGATTCTCCATTGTATAAATTTCCTTTTTATCCATTTGCGAAGTTTACCCTTGCAGTAAATCAATTGGGTATGCAGAGGCATTATCTCGATGAGGTAGCCCAGTATTTTGAACAACTAAAAGGAGGTGCTTATGAACAATTTCAGACAGCATTATTAGCTAAGCTAACTACTGCATTTGATAAGCGTAAAGAGAACTTTTATTCATTAGCTGAGGCTACTTGGTTAAAAGTAAAAGAAGGTGTAGAACTAACGGAGTCAGATCACTTAGAGATAAGTAATCTGTGTAGTGATTTAGTGTTTCAAGGTAGAGATGAGGTGATACAGAGTTTGCCTTATTTAGGAATGAACGGTATAAGCAATGATTCTTCTATTAGCAGAATAGTCAGAGATATCCTCACAGGGTGTCAACATAGCCTATTTTTGTAATTACTAATTACGCTGAGGTTAATGGACAAGTAGACTTATCAATTGGATATATTAACAAGTTAGGTAGTTTAGATATTTAATTACCTCTAAGATGGTGGAATAGTATTTATGGCTATTGCTTCGGCTGTGTAAAGTGTAATAACTTCCTAAGTTGACTAGCTAATCTTTACTTTGATAGATTTTTGATTGCTATTTATAGTAAATTAAAAGCTTTTCAATTGTATGATATTAACTTTTTAATTCTACGAATAGAGAGTAATAGAAGCTATATTGTTAAATAAGCTTATCCTATCTCAATCAGGGTAATTGCGTTAAGTTTTTCAGGTATTAAGTATCAGTGCTAGTAGTTAGTAATTAGCTTGGGTAATCGTAATTATTAATGAAATAAAGGGGCTAAAGCCCCTTTATTTCGTTTGCTGCTTTTAGTACAGCTTCTCTTAATCCATTTTTATATTCTACCATCTTATTTAGTAGCTCTTCGTTTTGACTACCTAAAATCTGTAGAGCTAGTAAACCTGCATTCTTAGCGCCATTAAGAGCTACTGTAGCTACAGGTACACCGCCTGGCATCTGTAAAATAGATAGTACACTGTCCCATCCATCAATAGAGTTACTTGATTTAACAGGAACTCCGATAACAGGTAGTGGAGACATAGACGCTACCATACCTGGTAAGTGTGCTGCTCCACCAGCTCCAGCGATGATCACATTGATACCACGTTTATGAGCATTAGAAGAGAAATCTACTAATTTCTCAGGTGTTCTATGAGCTGATACGATATCCACTTCTACTTCTACACCGAACTCTTTGATAATATTAATTGCGTCTTGCATTACGGGCATATCTGAAATACTACCCATTACAACTGCTATTTTCATAATTTATTTGCTTATTACTTTGATGGTTTCTTTTACTTGTTGAGCTATTGCTCTTGCTTTTTCCATATCAGGATTAACTATAGTGACATGACCCATCTTACGAAATGGTCTTGTCTCTCGTTTGCCATAAATATGAGGTGTTACCCCATCTATCGATAGGATATCTTTCATTCCTTCATAAAAGACTTGTCCTGTATACCCTTCTGCACCTACTAAGTTTACCATTACACCAGCAACTTTGCTATCGGTATTGCCTAAAGGTAAATCAAGAATTGCTCTAATATGTTGTTCAAATTGGGAAGTATAACTAGCCTCGATAGAGTAGTGACCAGAGTTATGTGGTCGGGGTGCTACTTCATTTACTAATATTTCATCCTCTTCAGTCTGAAACATTTCTACAGCAAGTAAACCTACATGATTGTATTTCTCAGAAACCTTTAATGCCAATGCACGTGCTTTATCAGATACCACTTGTGGGATACGAGCAGGACATATAACATATTCAACTTGATTAGCTTCAGGATGAAACTCCATTTCTACAACAGGGTAAGTTATTATTTCACCTGATGCAGAGCGCGCAACAATTACTGCAAGTTCATTTTTAAATGGAATCATTTGCTCTATGATGCATTCCGCATTTGGAAGAGCATCTATATCTTCAAAGTTTCGAACAATCTTAACGCCATTTCCATCGTATCCGAATCTTGCTATTTTCCATACAAAAGGGAAACTTATATTCTGCTCTTCAACATAAGTTTTTAATGATGAAGTATCGTCAAATCTTTTATAAGGAGCAGTAGGAATTTGGTGTTGCGTATAGAAGTCTTTTTGTTGTCCTTTATTTTGAATAAGTTTTAAAGTAGATGGAGAAGGATAGGTTTTTACACCTTCACTTTCTAACTTTTCTAATGCTTCTAAATTTACATTCTCTATCTCAATAGTTAGTACATCTACAGATTTACCAAAGTTGTAAACAGTATCAAAATCCAATAAGTCTCCTTGGGTAAATTGATGTGCACCAAATTGTGCAGGTGCTTCTTTACTAGGATCTAGAACATTAGTTGCTATATCAAATTTACGTGTTTCGGTTAATAGCATTTTACCTAATTGTCCTCCTCCTAATATTCCTAAGCGGAAATCAGTTGAAAAGTAATTCATTGTGTTGTTGTATAGTTATTGGGCAAAGATAAATTAAAAAAATGTTTTGCCTTAATGATTAGTTTGTGATTATAGAAAAAAGAGAGGTAATTGTTAATATTAAAGATTATTAAGATGAGGTCGTCTTACTATCGCTCATCTAATTCATTACAGCTGTTTTCTTTTTAAAGCTTTTAGAAATTAATATTTTAATTATTCAGAGGTCTTTTTTGAATAGAAGTGTATAAAGGCATATGTGGAATACTTGATTCCACATATGCCTTTATCACTATAGAGGATATGATTTTTTCAACAGTGCGTCAACAGTTCTTCAAGATTCCTTCAATAACCAGCCCTCTATATGGAGCAATCATGGGGAAGTGTTGAAGAAGTGTTGAAGGATTTAGCTCTAATGCTTATGAATACTGGCTTTAGCAAGCATTAAGATTTTACCTTAAAATGGTTGTTTTTAAGGTAATGTGTTGTAATTTAGGTAGATATGTTTTTTTAGGATTAAAAAAAGTGAGGTGGTTTTTTGTTAGGTACGCGATGATTAAATGGCACATTATCGAGCTGGATGGTATAGGATTTTAAGGCTTTTATCTTTATAGAACTAAAGGGATTTCAGAAAACTAAAAAGTTATGATGAGTTCAATTAATCGGACGGTAGGGTATCTATAAAATCTACTTTTTCTCTTGGAGAAATATAAAATTACTTTTTTGTTGAAAAAGGAATAAAAAGAATAAAATAGTTTTGATTACTATGTAATAGTTTCTTTATTGATATAAAAATAGGTTTAAGTCAATAATTTGTTGTGATATATTTATTTGTAGCGTTTATTGTTGTTTTATTTATTTTTAATAAAGTTATAGAAAAGTTAATAAAAAGTTTTATAGTTAAAAAAATTAACCTATTTTTGAGAAGGTTACATGAATGAAATTTGTTTTTAAAACATAAAAATATTGAAGATTAATCTCAACGATAGAACTTGACTTTGGTTTTAGAGTTAGATTGAATTAGTTTGTTTTAGGCGTAGCGCTGGGAAGTGCTACGCTTTTCTATTGTAATTGTTTCTTTTGGTGCCTAAATTATATATTGCTAAAAAAGATAAAATGAGATGTATATTTCTTGATATAAATAAAATAAAGTAGTAAAAGTTTTCTATTTACTTGGTATTTCGTTAGATTATATAAGAAGAAAGCGTCTATATTTTTGTATATTTGCAAATTACTAATAACACAGCACAATGGAAATAAAAGTCTTAGATAAAACATTTGTTCCCTTCATTTCGGAAGAGCGCATTCAAACTAGATTAAAAGAAATAGCTCAGCAGATTCAAAAAGATATGAATGACGAAGTACCTGTTTTTATTGGTGTTTTAAATGGGTCATTTATGGTTATATCTGATTTAGTGAAGCACTATAAAGGCGCATGTGAAATGAGTTTTGTAAAAATGGCTTCTTATATTGGTACGCAATCAACTAATCAAGTTAATCAGTTATTAGGATTAGATATTGATGTAACAGACCGTACAGTTGTCATTATAGAGGATATCGTTGATACAGGAAATACTTTAGTCGCTTTGAAAAAGCTTTTTGATCAACATAGACCAAAAGAAGTTAAAATTTGTACGCTTTGTTTAAAACCAGAAGCATATACAAAAGATATTCCTCTTGACTATGTGGCTTTCGAAATAGAAAACAAATTTATTGTAGGCTACGGAATGGATTATGATAAACATGGTCGTAATCTACCAGAAATATATCAAATTAAAGAATAAATACACTAACAGGATAAACATAAAATAATAATGATTGCAATAGTTTTATTTGGAAAACCTGGTGCAGGTAAAGGTACACAAGCAGAGTTTTTGAAAGAAAAATATAATTTAACTCATATATCAACAGGAGACGTTTTTCGTTTTAATCTGAAAAATGGTACTGAATTAGGTAATCAAGCAAAAGTATTCATCGATAAAGGAGAGTTAGTTCCTGATGAAATTACAATTAATATGTTAGCAAACGAAGTTGCTAATAATATGGATAAATCTGGTTTTTTGTTTGATGGATTTCCTAGAACTATACAGCAAGCAGAAGCTTTAGAAGCTTTGTTAAAAGAAAAAAATATTGATTTCGTTGGTACAATAGGTATTGATGCAAATGACGATATTTTAGTGGCTCGTATTTTAGAAAGAGGAAAAACGAGTGGACGTAGTGATGATCAAGATGAGCAAAAAATTAGAAACCGTTATACGGAATATAATGAAAAAACTGCTCCATTGATTAATTATTATACAGAGAAAAATAAATATACAGCTGTAGATGGTATTGGTTCAATTGCGGAAGTAACAGAACGCTTAGCTAAAGTTATAGATACTTTAATTTAATAGTATCTTAGATTAGCTAAAAAATATTATTTTTGCTGCCATTCTTTTGCAAAGTGTGAAAGGATATAATTAAATAAGAGAAAATGACTGAAGGGAATTTTGTCGATTACGTAAAGATATATGTTGCTTCTGGAAAAGGAGGTAAAGGTTCTACACACTTACACCGTGAAAAGTTTATTGAAAAAGGTGGACCAGACGGTGGAGATGGAGGTCGTGGAGGACACGTATATATCGTGGGAAATGAGGGCTTATGGACTTTGTTTCACTTGAAATTTGCACGCCACATTAAAGCTGGACACGGTGGAGATGGAGGAAGTTCTCGTAGTACTGGAGCTGACGGAGAAGATAGATACATTGAAGTACCATTAGGAACTGTTGTAAAAGATAAAGAAACTGGAGAGATTCTATTTGAAATAACTAAAAATGGTGAAAAAAGAATTGTAGCTGAAGGTGGTAAAGGTGGTTTAGGAAACTGGCACTTTAGAACTTCTACAAATCAAACACCAAGATATGCACAACCTGGTCTTCCTAGTCAAGAATTAGATATTGTCTTAGAGTTAAAAGTTTTGGCAGATGTAGGTCTTGTTGGTTTTCCTAATGCAGGTAAATCTACATTATTATCAGTCTTAACATCAGCTAAGCCTAAGATTGCAGATTATCCGTTTACTACTCTAAAACCTAACTTAGGAATTGTGGCTTACAGAGATTTTAAATCTTTCGTTATAGCAGATATTCCTGGGATTATTGAAGGTGCGGCAGAGGGTAAAGGATTAGGACATTATTTTCTACGTCATATAGAGCGTAATTCTACACTATTATTTATGGTGCCAGCGGATTGTGACGATATTAAAAAAGAATATGATATCTTATTAGATGAGTTAAGAAGGTATAATCCTGAAATGCTTGATAAAGATAGATTAGTTGCGATTACTAAATGCGATATGCTTGATGATGAATTAAAGAATGAGTTAAAGCAACAATTAGATAAAGAATTTGAGGGCATCCCTTATTTGTTTATCTCTGCTTTAGCAAATCAAGGATTAGTAGAGTTAAAAGATAAGCTTTGGCAAATGCTTAATAAATAAAAGAAAACAGAACTTTTTGAATAAGAAAGTTCTGTTTTTTTTTACTGTAATTCCTCTTTTTGTGCATCTTATAATTTAGTGTGTTATTTTTTTTTGTATATATTTACCTACAATCTTTATAAATATAAAAAGAGAATCATATTAAGTATGCTTATAGTAATTTTACTGACGTTTGTATTTGCTTTCATTGCCCTTTTTATGGGAAAGCATTTACATTCAAAATATTCGGGATTAACTTCCTTACTTCCTTTCTCAATTTTTATTTATCTTCTTACGTTTATACCCATAATAAAAAATAATTCTGAAGTAATCTATAGGACTTCATGGGTTGAGTCAATGGGAATTTCTTTAGATTTTAAAATAGATGGACTTTCCTTATTATTTGGCTTGCTTATATCAGGTATTGGTACCTTAATTTTCCTATATACTTCCTCTTATCTGAAAGGACATCAATATTTGGATAGGTTTTATTGTTATTTGACATTGTTTATGGGAGCAATGCTCGGCGTAGTAATGTCTGATAATCTAATAACATTATTTATTTTTTGGGAATTAACGAGTATAAGTTCTTTCTTTCTTATTGGATTTAATAATGAAGAGGAAGAGTCTAGAAAAAGTGCCTTATGGGCTTTATCTATTACTGGATTAGGTGGTTTCTTTTTGTTAGGTTTTAGCGTAATCATAAATAGTCTTGTTGGGACTTATTCAATAAGTGAATTACTGACTTATAGTGATGTGATAAAGGGCAGTTCATTTTATATTGTAGCTATTGTCTTTCTGTTTGTAGCTGCATTTACTAAGTCTGCACAGTTTCCATTTCACTTTTGGTTGCCAGGTGCGATGAAAGCTCCTACACCTGTTTCTGCTTATTTGCATTCAGCTACCATGGTAAAAGCGGGTGTGTATCTAATTGCTCGTTTTACACCTATCTTAGGAGGTGAATTTTATTGGAATAATACTTTGCTAATTGTTGGTGGAATAACCATGATATATGGCGCTTTTCACTGCATTTTTAGGAAAGATATGAAAGGTATCCTTGCCTATTCAACAATCTCGGCTTTAGGTATGTTGATGTTTCTATTAGGAATAGGAACAGCATTAGCAATTCAGGCTGCTTGTGTATTTATAGTAGTACATGCATTGTATAAAGCTGCTTTGTTCTTAATTACAGGAACAATTGATCACAGTCTACATACTCGAGATATAAATGTATTGGGAGGATTGAGAACATTAATGCCGTGGCTTGCTGTATCAGGTATTATAGCAGCGTTATCTTGTGCGGGGATTCCTCTAACATTTGGGTTTATTGGTAAAGAATTAATTTATGAAGCTGCTCTTGATTATCCTATACAATCCTTAGCGATTGTTGTCGTGGTAGTGGCAGTATTGACAAATGTATTTCTATTGTGCTCTGGATTATTGGTAGGAGTTAAACCTTTTTTTGGAAAACTTGAGGTAAGTTTATGCCACTATCATAAGCCAGATACCTACTTGTGGATTCCTCCTTTAGTACTTTCTTTTTTTACTGTACTTTTTGGGCTATTTCCTAGTTTAATATATGACGGAGTGATTTTTAGTATGACTTCTTCTGTGGTAGGAGAGGCGATCGATATGCCTTTAGCTATTTGGCATGGCTTTAATGAGGCGTTTATGTTAAGTTTAGGTACTATCATAGCGGGTATATTAGTTTATTTATTTGTAAGACGAAGAAAGAATATGTTGCAAAGTTTACATCGATTTGATGGCATTGCACCTGAGAATATTTTTATAGCTTTTGCAGAGCGAGTAAGAAGGCTAGCCTATAGATATACAAGTTTGTTTCAAAACGGCTATCTAAGGGGGTATTTAATGGTTATTATTTTGTTCTTTATTGGTTTAGTAGGTTACAAATTATTTAAAGATGTTCCATTACAAGTAAATACAACTGGGTTATCGGAGTTTAGGGTATATGAATTAATAGTTTTCTTAATTACTGTAGCAGCTGTTTTATTTACCATAAATACTTCTTCTCGATTGACAGCAATTGCTTCTACAGGAGTAGTAGGATATTGTATTTGTTTGATTTTTGTTTTTTATGGAGCTCCAGATTTAGCAATGACTCAATTTGCAATAGATACTTTGACAGCGATACTATTCGTATTAGTTTTATTTAAACTGCCAGGTTTTTTAAAGTTGAGTAATACGAGATTACAAATTAGAGATGCTATTGTCTCCATTGCTTTTGGAGGGTTAATTTCATTAATTACCTTACAAGCTTTAGTATCACCTGCAGATAAAGAAATAAGCCAGTTTTATGCAGATAATGCTTATGTGCTTGCCAAAGGAAAGAATGTTGTGAATGTGATTTTAGTTGATTTTAGGGGATTTGATACTTTAATTGAGACAATAGTACTATCTATAGCAGCATTAGGAGTATTTAGTTTATTAAAATATAACGCAAAGGATGATGAAGGAACAACAGAATAAAAGAGTATTAGATTCAACAATACTTCGTACAGCAACTAATTATTTATTACCGTTGCTTATATTATTTTCAATATTCGTATTGATAAGAGGACATTATTTATCAGGAGGTGGCTTTGTAGGAGGATTAATAGCATCAATTGCATTTGTCTTGCATTCGTTTGCATATTCAACAAAGCGAACACTAAAACTGTTCCAGTTCCCACCTCGTGTTTTTATACCTATAGGTCTTAGTTTATCTATATTAAGTGGATTGTTACCTACTTTATTGGGGCAACCTTTTATGACAGGTGTTTGGTTTGCAGACTCGGTTGATGTAATTGGCTCTGTGGGGACAGCTTTATTTTTTGATATAGGTGTTTATATAGTAGTGATTGGTGTTGTTTTAACCATATTGTTTACTATTTCAGAAAGTGTATAATTACTAACAAATTAAAAAAGATGGAATTACTTTTAGTAGCGTTAGTAGGAATTCTTTATTCAGCTGGAATTTATTTGATATTACGCCGTAGTATGGTGAAGTTGTTACTTG
This sequence comes from Myroides injenensis M09-0166, assembly GCF_000246945.1. GTDB lineage: Bacteria > Bacteroidota > Bacteroidia > Flavobacteriales > Flavobacteriaceae > Flavobacterium > Flavobacterium injenense. The sequence continues at coordinate 16,208 of NZ_BAEX01000023.1, read as the reverse complement.
GTTTTTTATTACTGGGTAATGGTACTAATATTTTGATTTTTTTGATGGGAGAATTAACTAAAGGGCGCGCTCCAATTATAGATAGTGATAGTATTCACTTTACAGAAGCATATGCTGATCCAGTGCCACAAGCTTTAATCTTAACTGCTATTGTAATTAGTTTTGGGTTAACTGCTTTTGCAATTATATTATTGAAAAAAGTATATGCAACTACTGGAACAGATGATTTGGATTCTCTTAATGTACAAGATTTAGATATATGATTTCAAACTTTATATTAGCACCTATTCTCGCACATATGTTTACGTCAGTTATTCTTCTGTTTTTTTGGAAGAATGTGCAGGCACAAAAAGTTATTAGTGTAGTAGGAAATGTTATTGCCTTTTTTATATGTTTAAAATTGTTTAATCTAACATGGGAGTATGGACATTTAACAATTCAAATGGGAGGATGGCAAGCGCCTTTTGGAATTACGTTTGTTAGTGATACTTTAAGTGCTGTAATGGTTATGCTTACTGCAATTGTCTCACTTGCAGTAGGGATTTATTCTACTGCGGCGACAAATATTAGTCGTATAAAATATGGTTACTTTTTTATATATCACTTTTTAATTATGGGGCTTTTAGGAGCATTCCTTACAGGTGATATTTTTAATTTATACGTTTGGTTTGAAGTAGTTATTATATCATCATTTGTATTACTGACTCTTGGAGGAAAGAAGATGCAAATGGAAGGTGCCGTAAAATACGTAACAATGAATATGCTTGCATCAGCTATTTTCTTAACTGCCATCGGAATATTATATGGTATTACTGGAAGTTTAAATATTGCGGATCTAGCTGAACGTGTTGCTATTATTGAGAATAGAGGTTTAGTAACTGTAACAGCATTATTATTCTTTATTGGTTTTGGTATTAAGTCAGCGGTATTTCCATTATATTTTTGGTTACCCTCTTCTTATCATACTCCACCGTCTTCGATAGGTGCAATATTTGGTGGGCTTTTAACAAAAATGGGTGTATATTCAATGATTCGAGTGTTTACTATCATTTTTGTACCTGATACTTTTATGTTACAAGTATTTACAGTTATTGCAATTTTAACGATGATAAGTGGTGCTTTAGGTCTTATGAATAAACGAAATATCAGAAGGATTTTGTCTTATTTTATAGTATGCCATATTGGTTATCTGATTGCAGGAATTGGTTTATATACAGAATTAGCATTTGTCGGGGTAATATTTTATCTTATTCATGATGTAATTATAAAGAGTAATTTCTTTATGATGAATGGTTTGATTCAGAAGATTAGACTTACGCAGGATATTTATCGATTAGGAGGATTGTATAAAGATTACCCTAAATTGTCAATAGTGTTTGCTATTATATTATTTTCTCTAGCAGGGATTCCACCATTATCTGGTTTCTGGCCGAAAATTATGTTATTCCAAGAAGCTTTTAGAAGTGAAAATTATGTATTATTAGCAACATTGATATTTGCTAGTTTTGTTACTTTATTTATTGTTGTAAGAATATGGTCAGAGGTGTTTTGGAAAGATCTGCCTAAACCCAATAGAGAAGAAGTTGATCACTTCGCAGACTTTCATTTGCGAGGTAAATTAGCATTGGTATTACCTGTTATTGGCTTAGCAGGAGTTTCGTTATTTATCGGTTTGAACGCGCCTTTTATTATTGAAATATCTGAACGCGTAGCTCACGAATTGAAGAATCCATCTATCTATATAGATGCTGTATTTAATAATTTAAAATAATTGGATTTATGTTAAAATACTTTTTGCTAAATCTTTTATTGGCTCTAGTTTGGGTGGCTTTAACAGGACAATTAAATTACTCCAATTTTATTTTTGGTTCGGTACTAGGATTTTTTATTCTTTGGATTTTGGTTAGAAGATCGAAGCCACATGAAAAAGAATATTTTTATCGAGTTCCTAAAATATTGACGTTTATTCTATATTTCTTATATGATATGTTACAAGCAAATTTGCAAGTAGCTATCGATGTTGTTACTCCAAATTATCATACAACACCTGGAATAATTAAGTATTATATAGATGCTAAGACAGATTTTGAAATTACGATGCTAACGAATATAATTGCTTTGACACCTGGTACTATGGTAATAGATATAGCAGATGATAAGAGTTACATTTATATTCACACTATGTATCTTAGAGATAAAGATGTATTCATTAAAAGAATGAAAGATAGAACAGAGAAAAAACTTTTAGAAATATTGCGATGACAGTAGAAGATTATTTAATTTATGTAGTAATGCCATTGATATGTCTTTCCCTTATATTTATTTTTATAAGATTTCTAAAAGGGCCAGCTGTTGTTGATAGAGTTGTGGCTTTAGACTTATTGATTACTGTAGGGGTAGGAATTATAGGATTGTTTAGTTTGATAATTGATAATGCAATCTTCTTAGATGTGGCGGTTATCTTAGCACTGATAGCTTTTTTAAGTACTGTAGCCTTTTCATTTTATTTAGAAAAAAGGAATAAAGATGATTGATATTTTAATAATGATTTTGAGTACTATTGGAGCTATGTTTATATTGATAGCTTCTATTGGTATTGTACGGATGCCTGATTTTTATACGAGGTTATCTATTACTATAAAAGCTGCAACATTAGGAATAGGCTGTATTTTGGCAGCGGCAGCTATTCATTTTGCTGAATTTTCAATTACTACGAAAGTATTAGTGATTATTTTCTTTTTGTTCATTACTTCTCCCGTAGCGGCTTTTTTAATTGCTAGGACATCTTATATCATTGGTATTAAGCTGTGGGATAAATCAGTAGTCGATGAGTTACAAAACAAATATGGAAATAAAAATAATATACCTGAGATATTAGAAAAAGAAGAAAGTAAAATGAATAAAACAGATGAATTAGATAAATAAATAGCGTTAATCGCTAAAATTGTTTGTTTAAAAAAGTATATTCGCAGATTATAACATACTAATATTATTATGAAAAAACTTGTATTACTATTAACTGTATGTCTTTTGGCTTTACCTGTAAAGGTAAAAGCTGATGAAGGTATGTGGTTTTTAATGTTTATAGAGCGTCTGAACCAACGTGATATGGAGAAAATGGGATTACAACTTACTGCTGAAGAAATTTACAGTATTAATAATCACTCATTAAAAGATGCTATCGTTCAGTTTGACGGAGGTTGTACTGCTGAAATTGTTTCTGATCAAGGATTAGTGTTTACTAACCATCACTGTGGTTATGATAAAATTGCTGATTTATCAACACCAGAAGATGATATCTTAACTAATGGTTTTTGGGCTAAAGATAAGGCTAGTGAACGCCCTGCTAAAAATCTTTCAGTGCGTTTCTTTGTGAGAATGGATGACGTGACTAAACGTATTCTTGGTGTGGTTAATGATAACATGACAGAAGATGAAAGAGAGAAAGCTATTAATCAAGAGATAGCAAAAATACAAGCTGAAAATAATGAAGGAGGGAAGTATACTGTATCAGTTAAATCATTCTTTCAAGGTAATGAATTTTATTACTTTGTTTATGAAGATTATAATGATGTACGTTTGGTAGGAACTCCTCCTAATAGTATTGGAAAATTTGGTGGAGATACTGACAACTGGGAATGGCCAAGACATACTGGAGATTTCTCAATTTTCAGAGTTTATACTGATCAAAATGGAAAACCTGCGGAATATTCACCTAATAATATTCCAATGAAACCTAAGCACCATTTACCAGTATCTATTGCTGGTATTAAAGAAGGTGATTTTTCAATGATATTAGGTTATCCAGGAAGAACAAATCGTTGGATGCCTGCTCAAGGGGTAGAACAAAATATTAAGTTCGCTTATCCGGCTTGGGTAGAAGGTTCTAAGCTAGGAATGGATGTAATGAAAAAATATATGGCACAAGATGATGCTGTACGTTTAAATTATGCGTCTAAATATGCTGGAGTTGCTAACTACTGGAAAAATCGTCAAGGTATGATTGATGCTTTAACTCAGCATAAAACAGTAGAAACAAAAACAAAAGCGGAGAAAGAATTCAACAAGTGGGCTAATAAAAAAGAGAATAAAGCAAAATACGGAAATGTAATTGCCGATATTAATGCCTATTATGCTGCTACAAATGAAAAAGCACGTCATGATAATTATTTAATGACAATGTTTAGAACTTCTGCTATGGTTGCTACTCCTTACCGTTTGGCTGGTGGATTAGAAGCTTATGCATTAGGAGATGCTAAGAAGAGAGAAGAAATGAAAGCAGACTTAAAAGAGTTTGCCGATGGATTATATAATGGAAAATATGAGCCTCTAGAGAAAGAAATGCTTGCAAAACAACTTGCTTTGTATGCATCAAAATCAGAAGGATATGAGATTGCTCCTTATGTAAAACAACTTTCAAAGGAATACAATGGAGATTTTGACAAGTTTGTTGATGAGGCGTTTTCTAATAGTATATTTAGCAATATCAATAAGATTGATGATTTCTTGAATAACCCAGGAGATGTTGTTCTTTCTCGTGATCCTTTATTAAAATTATCTGTTGCTCTAATGGATCAATATCGTTACCAAACTGAAGAGTTAGTAAAATTAGAAGATAAATTCCAGAAAGCTTATCGTTTATTTGTGGATGGTGTACAAAAGAGTAATCCAGAAGGAAAGTATTATCCAGATGCAAATTCAACTTTGCGTTTAACTTATGGAACGGTTAAAGATTTGCCTAGAGGGAATAAAGTTAACGATGCTAAAGAGAATTGGTATACTACTTTAAAAGGTACTATAGCTAAGCATATTCCAGGTGATGAAGAGTTTGAAGCACCACAAAAATTAATTGAGCTTTACAATGCAAAAGATTATGGAGAATATGCTGACAAAGACGGTGTATTACCAGTTAACTTTTTGACAAATCATGATATTACTGGAGGTAACTCAGGTTCACCTGTTTTAAATGCTAAAGGTGAGTTGATTGGATTAGCTTTTGATGGTAATATTGAAGCAATGGCAGGGGATGTTATTTATGATCCTGAATTGCAACGTACAATTAATGTGGATATTAGATATGTCTTGTTTATCATTGATAAATTTGCAGATTCAAAACATATTATTGAAGAAATGACAGTAGTGAAATAATTTATATTATTTTTCAAAATACTAAAAAACGTCTAATTTATTAGACGTTTTTTTTTGCATCTTTGCTTCTGTTTTTAATATACAATATGAGATTATTATTGAGTATCTTTTTAGTAGTTATTATGTCTAGTTGCGACTTTTCCAAAAAAGAACAACCACATAATACTAAACTATCTTTTTACTATTGGAAGACAAGTTTTGTATTGGATTCAATAGAGAAAGATGCTTTAGATGAGTTTAATATAGATAAGTTGTATATAAGATATTTTGATATCGCATTACAAAATAATCTTCCTATTCCAGTAAGTCCTATAAGAATAAAAGATTCAATTCCTAAATTAGAAATAACTCCTGTAATATATATTAAGAATGAAGTATTACTAAAAAAAGATATTAATATTAGAACCCTCGCTAGTAATATAGTTTCATTTACTAACCAGATTAATAGTAAATTTGATATCAGTATTAATGAATTACAACTTGATTGTGATTGGAGTTTGACATCTAAAGATGCTTTTTTTGAATTAATTGAAGATATTAAAAAAGAAACAAATTGGAAAATATCTGCAACTATTAGACTTCATCAAATAAAATATGCTTCAAAAACTGGAATTCCCAATGTAGATAATGGCGTATTGATGTATTATAATATGGGAAGTATCGCTAGTGATTCATTAAATTCTATTTATGACAGAAGTATCGCTAGTAAATATATCGGGGCATTAAAAGATTATCCTTTAGAACTCAATTATGCTTTACCAATTTACTCTTGGTTGATTCACATCAGGAATGGTAAAGTTATAAGAATGATCAGCAGAATAAGGTTTGATGATATAGGAGATAATAAAGTATTTAATTACAAAGGGAATAATATTTTTATAGTTGAAAATGATGGGGAGTACTTTGGGCAATATTTTAAAAAAGGAGATGAAGTAAAGATTGAAAGTATTACTTCAAATCAATTGTTAGAAATGAAAAATGATTTGCAGAAGGTAAATGGTAGTTTGCCTTCTGAGATAATATTATATGATTTAAATTCAAAAAATTTAAACTTTTATGAAAAAGAAATCTTTGAAAAACTTATTGATAGCAAGTAGTCTTTCTGCTGTTGTAGGTTTTGGTATTTATAGTTACGCATGCGCAGATGATTATTGGAGTTATTCTTCTACCTCTTCTTTTACACCAGAGGCATTTGTTGACGCTTCATATCAACCTTTGTTTTTTGCTCCATATGAGCGTTTCTATAATAATGCTTACTTGTATAATGCTAATTTGTTTAATGAGTCAGTTGTTGATGAATGGTATAATTATTTAGATCATAAAGTTAATAAAGAGACTTTGAGTGCTTATATACTAGATAGCGGGAATAAAGAAATACTACCTGTTAACGATTTATATGCAAGTCTAAAAAAGAAAAGAACTAAAGTTGGAGATTTTGACTTGAGTAGTGTCAAGATTCAAAACTTTATCACTTTTCTATATTATGCAAAACAAATAGATAAGTATAGTTCACAGACTTATAATTATTGGGATTATGAAGATCATATTAATATTCCAGCACCAGATAATTTAGTTAATGAATTAGTCTCTTTTTATTCAAAGATGAGTAAGAAAGATCAGTTCTTTGCTAATAGAATGTGGTTTCAGGTTCTAAAAGCAATGTTTTACTCTGATGATAGAGAACAAGTGATTAATTATTTTAATGATACAGAAAAGAAGCAAATAAAGAACACACTTTATTATAGAGGTTTGGCATATGTAGCTGGAGCATATTATCAAGTTGGTAATTATGTGATGTCTAATTTATATTACGCTGAAGTTTATAATGCTGAGCCAAAATTACGACAAACTGCATTATATAATTTTAGACCTATGGAGAGGGGAGAGCTTGAAAAAGTTTTGAACCAGACGCAAGATAAATCTGTGAAGACTGCTATTTGGTCTATTATGGGGTATTATCAAGATGAACTTACTGCAATGAAGGAGATTTATAAAATAGATCCTGGAAGTGAGCATATTGATTATTTATTGACTCGTTGGGTTAATATGCAGGAGCAAGAACTTAATACATTTGTCGAAAAAAGTTTTAAATCAAAAGAGGAGTATTTTAAAGCAATAAAAGGAAAAGTAAATACTTCAGCTTATAAATGGATTAGAGAAGTTTCCAATAAACCAAATGTTCTCCATAATGCTGTACTTTGGAAAATGGCAGTTGGTTATATGGAAATTTTTCAAGGTAATTATAAAGATGCTTCAAAAGAATTAGAAGAAGCGCAGGCATTAGTTAAATCAAATGATAAGTTGCTTGCAGAACAAATTCGTTTATTCAAACTTATTAATACAGTTTCACAAGTAAAAAAAATAGACAAAACTGTAGAAGCTGATCTGTTGCCAGAATTAAATTGGTTATATAAAGAATTAGATACTCGAGATTATTCAGATCCATTTCGTTATGAATATGCTGCTCAATGGGTGAAGAAGTTCTTATCTGCAATTTATAAAGAGCAGGGGAATATTATTATGTCTGAAATTGTAAATTCAGAAGGAGCTCCATTCTATAAGAAAATTAGTAATTCTAGAGAAATGGAAGCCTTCTTTCTGAAAAAAGATAAAACACCTATTGAGAAATTGTTTTTATCAATGTATAGTTTTAATCTTAGTGATATTTACGAAAGTCGAGCTATTCATCTTTTTTATCAGGATAAAATAGATGAAGCTATTGTAGAAATGGAAAAAGCTAACCCTGTAAGCAAAACCTATTCTTACAGCAATGAGGTGTATGTAACGGAGTACAAGAATACACAGTTATTTGGGAACCCATTTAATGGAAGAATTCAAGACTGTAATGATTGTGATCATATGGCTAAGCAAAGTGTAAAGTATTCCAAAATAGATTTCTTGAAAAAGGTAAAAGAAATGGAGGACAAAGTAGCTAGTGGAGAAGACGTATTTAATAATGCTTTGTTATTAGGGAATGCATTTTATAATACTACTTATTTTGGTAATGCAAGAGTTTTTTATCAGAATAATATATTAGGTGAGTATGGTAGTAATTCTATAGGTGATGATAATAAGTCTTTTTTATTGAGCATGAAGTTGGCACAGAAATATTATGATATCGCTAGAAAGTATGCTGTCAATAATGAACAGAAAGCTAAATTAGCTTACTTCAGTGCTAAGCTCGAACGTAATGAATTTTATGTAAAAGAGTATTATAATAGACCTTACTTTTTCGGTGCATGGGGTGATGATATTATGTTTAAGAAATGGAAAGGTTTTGCAGAACTTCAAAGTAAATATAGTGATACTAAATATTATCAAGAAGTAATTAATGAATGTGGGTATTTTAGAAAGTACCTTGGAATGATGTAAAAGAATCGAAAAGTCAATATAAAGGTCATCCTTATTAGGATGACTTTTTTTATCCTATCCATTTCATTAAATAAACTATTAGTACATAGTTTATACCTATGCTAATAACAAGTGGAAATAATGAAATAATAATAGCTACAGCTGGAAGTGTCTTACTTGGTTTTAATACAGAAATTCTTTTATAGCCAATTATTCCTAAACTTAAAGAAGCAATACTTATAAAAATACTAATGACGTTCAAAAAGGGAATTAAACAAAAAAAGAGCGCAAAGAAAGAACATACTATTGAGCTTATAGAATAAATTAGTTTTGTATTTGAATTAGCATCTTCTTGAATTTGTCTTTCGTATTTTTCCATTTAGAATGAAATGATTTATTAGACTAATATACAAGTTATTTCTTAAAAAGACTTTAGAACTAAGTTGAAAATCGTAATTTTACATTATTATAAAAAAGTCAAAAAATATATATAATGCGTATACATTTTATCGCAATAGGAGGAAGTGCAATGCACAACTTAGCTTTAGCTTTGCATGACAAGGGTGATGTGGTAACGGGTAGTGATGATTCAATCTTTGAACCATCTAAATCTCGTTTATTTGAAAAAGGACTTTTACCTGAGCAAGAAGGTTGGTTTCCTGAGAAAATCACAAGTGATATTGATGCAGTAATTTTAGGAATGCATGCTAAGGGTGATAATCCTGAGTTGATTAAAGCAAAAGAGCTAGGACTGAAAATATATTCTTATCCTGAATTTATTTATGAGCATTCTAAAAATAAAACTAGAGTAGTAATTGGTGGTTCACATGGAAAAACAACTATTACTTCAATGGTGCTTCATGTAATGCATTATCATGATAGAGAAGTTGATTATCTAGTAGGAGCTCAGCTAGAAGGATTTGATCGTATGGTTAATTTGACTTCTGATAATGACTTTATGTTAATTGAAGGTGATGAGTATTTATCGTCTGCTTTAAACTTAAGACCTAAGTTTCATTTATACCAACCAAACATTGCCTTATTAAGTGGAATTGCATGGGACCATATTAATGTTTTTCCTACATTCGATAATTATGTTGAACAATTCAAAATATTTATTGATCGCATTGTCAATGGAGGTATATTAATCTACAATGAAGAAGACCCAATTGTTGCTAAATTGGTTGAAGAAACAAATAATCCTATACGTAAATTACCCTATGATACGCCTGCATATAGTATAGATAAAGGAGTTACTTATTTAGATACTCCAGAAGGGTCAATGCCTCTAGAGATTTTTGGTGCTCACAATCTGAGTAATTTAAATGGTGCTAAGTGGGTATGTCAAAATATGGGAATTGATGAAGAAGATTTTTATGAGGCAATTTCAACTTTTAAGGGTGCATCGAAGCGACTTGAACGTTTATATAATAAAGGGAATACTGTAATTTTTAAAGATTTTGCTCATTCGCCAAGTAAAGTAAAAGCCACTACTGAAGCAGTGAAAGCACAGTATCCCGATAAGAAAGTTATTGCTTGCTTGGAGTTGCATACTTATAGTAGTTTAAATCCAGAATTCTTAGACCAATATGAAGGCGCTTTAGATAAAGCCGACGAAGCAATTGTTTTTTATTCTTTAGAAGCTCTAAAGATAAAACAATTACAAGAGATTACTGATGATCAAATGCAACAAGCTTTTAAACGTAAAGGCTTAGTTACCTATACGAATGCAAATAGTTTTAAAGATTTTCTCTATACTTTAGATTTGAATAATACTGTATTACTTTTTATGAGTTCAGGAAATTATGGAGGATTAGATCTAAATGAGTTTATCTCAACAAACTTATAGCACTTAATTTATCTCACAATTTTAATAATATCTTATTATAAGACAAGGAATCCATGATGTATAATGGATTCCTTTTTTTATTAAAAAAGTACAGTCAGATTATCTTATTGTTATGGTTTTCTAAATGCAGATATTATGTTTATCAAGGTCTAGTTTTTGATATTCTGTAGTAATAAAATTAGTGATAAATGGAATTAAATAGAATAACTATAAAACAATGGGCTGAGGATGATAGACCCCGTGAGAAGTTGCTGCTAAAGGGACGTTCTTCATTGAGTGATGCAGAGCTATTAGCTATACTTATTGGTTCAGGACATCGGGAAGCTACTGCAGTGGAAGTGTGTCAGAGTATTCTACGTGCATTTGATAATAATTTAGCGTTATTGGCACGTCAGGGAGTGAAAGTACTTACTGAGTTTAAAGGAATAGGTGAGGCTAAAGCTCTAAATATTATTGCTGCTTTAGAGATTGGTCAACGTAGAAGGGCAGGAGAACAGCTAGTAGTACCCAAAATAACTTGTAGTAAAGATGTTTTTGAAATAATGCAACCTCTTTTGGGACATTTAGATCATGAGGAGTTTTGGGTATTGTTATTAGATAATTCAAATAAAGTGAGGTATAAAATAGCTTTGAGTAAAGGTGGGATGACCGGTACAGTAGTAGATATTCGTCTGTTGTTTAAAGAAGCATTAGATCATCGTGCGACAGGTATAATTCTTAGTCATAACCATCCCTCTGGAAAATTAAAACCAAGTGATGCAGATATACAAATAACCAAAAAAATAAAAGAAGGAGGTAAAATAATGGATATACAACTACTAGATCATGTGATAGTAACTGAGTTTGGATATTATAGTTTTGCTGATGAAGGGATATTGTAAGTGAGACTTGATATTATGTAAGAACCTTATTATCTATGTTATTCTTACCAGCTATAGAGAGTGTAATTGCGTAATCAAATATTCATTATTATATATAGGTTGTTTTAATAAACATGGCAAAAACTAATTTTTTGTTGATTATGTTTTACTTTTGTGGATTAAAATAAATTAAGTATGAATTTTAAACCTTATAAAGGTAAGACAGATATATTCTTTGATTTAGATCACACTCTTTGGGATTTTGAGAAAAACTCAGCATTGGCATTTGAACAAGTATTGACAGAAATGAAATTGCCATTTTCTATAGATGATTTTCTTAATTATTATGTAGATATCAATGCTGAGTATTGGGACAAATACAGTTTAAATCAAGTGACACAAGAAGAATTGAGAGTAGGAAGAATTAGAGATACTTTTAATCATTTGAATTATTCTACTTCAATAGAAGAAATTTTAAATGTAGGAGATAACTATTTAACCTATTTACCTAATTATAATTATTTGTTTGATGGTGCAGTAGACTTACTTGAGTATTTACAAGATAAATATAGATTGCATATTATAACAAATGGATTTGATAAAGTGCAACATAAGAAAATAAGTAATTCAGGTATCGAAAAGTTTTTTCTGACAGTGACAAATTCTGAGAACGCAGGTGTTAAAAAACCAGACCCAGGTATTTTTAATTATGCTTTAAAGTCTGCTCATGTGCCTGTAGAAAGAACAGTAATGATTGGAGATAACTTATTAGCAGATGTTGAAGGTGCTATGAATGTAGGAATGGATGTTATTTACTACAATGAACATTCAAAGAAAGTTTCAGAAGATATTGTACAAGTAAAACAACTTGTAGAAATAAAAAACCTGCTTTAACAGCAGGTTTTTTTATATGATTTAAAATAGGGAGCTAGTTTATTAATAGTTGTATTTCAAATTCCATCGATTTCTAAGAAATTCTCTTGTTCCTTGCTCTCGGTTATTATTTCCAGGCTCGTAAATGACGGTATTGCTTAACTCCTCTGGAAGATATTCTTGGTCAATAAAATTGTTTTGGTAGTCGTGCGAATATTTATAGTCTTCACCATAGCCCAATTCTTTCATTAATTTAGTAGGTGCATTTCTTAGGTGAATAGGTACTGGTAAATCGCCTGTTTGTTTTACGATTTGTTGTGCTTTTCCAATCGCTAGATAAGTAGAATTACTCTTTGGCGAAGTAGCTAGATATACGGTGCATTGACTTAACAATATTCTACTTTCAGGATAGCCTATTACAGAGACTGCCTGAAAAGTATTATTTGCCATAATTAAAGCTGTAGGGTTTGCATTGCCGATATCTTCAGAAGCGGCAATTAATAGACGTCTTGCAATAAATTTCACATCTTCACCTCCTTCTATCATGCGTGCAAGCCAATACACAGCACCATTCGGATCACTTCCTCTAATCGACTTAATAAAGGCGGATACAATATCATAATGTTGCTCACCTGTTTTATCGTACAATACTGTATTTTTTTGTACGATTTTCATAGCCATGTCATTATTTATTTCGATATAGTCCCCAGCAGTAGCATTCACAATTAATTCAAAAGTATTGAGTAACTTTCTGCCATCGCCTCCCGATAACCTAAAAAGAGCTTCAGTTTCCTTTAATACAATTTTTTTCGATTGTAAGTAGGTGTCTTTTTCAATAGCGCGTTCTAATAAAGCTTGTAAATCTTCCTTAGTAAAAGCATTTAATGTATAGACTTGACATCTTGATAATAGAGCTGGTATTACCTCAAAGCTTGGGTTTTCTGTAGTTGCACCAATTAGGGTTACCCAACCTTTTTCTACTGCACCTAATAGCGAATCTTGTTGAGATTTACTAAAACGATGTATTTCATCAATAAAGAGTATGGGGTTTTTAGTAGCAAAGAATCCAGTGTTTTGTTTTGCCTTATCAATTACTTCTCGAATATCTTTTACCCCAGAATTAATAGCACTTAAGACAAAAAAAGGACGTTCACTTTCTTTTGCAATAATTTCGGCGAGTGTAGTTTTTCCTGTTCCCGGTGGTCCCCAGAATATAAGAGATGGAATAAATCCCATTTTTAATTGATTGGTAAGAATCCCATCTTGACCGACTAAATGTTTTTGACTGACATAATCTTCAAGTGAGTGAGGTCTTATTCTTTCTGCTAATGGTGCTTCCATAGGACAATTTTGAAAAACAGTTTCTACAAAAATACGTTACCTTTATTAAAGTTCATAAATTATCTTTTGCTGTAATCTTTAATGAGATTATTAAGACAGTTATATGCACTATAAAAATATGAAATCATAAATATTTCTATATTAGAGTGGGAGATTATAATATAGTATCTATTTTAGAAGAATGAATAAAAAATTACCAACATTTACAATTTCTATGTTATTACTTCCTCTATTTTTTGTGGTAGTAATTTGGTGTGTTTATTGGGCTGATTGGACTTATTATTTAGAATTGTATCAGTATGGTGTATATCCACGAACTATTAAAGGGTTAAGAGGTGTGCTATTTAGTCCCTTTATTCATGGTGGATTAAAACATATTTATAATAATTCAGGAGCACTTTTTATCTTACTTTTTTTGATGGAATATTTTTATCGAAAGCAAGTATGGACTGTTCTTTTATTAGGTATTGTATTTTCTGGGCTGGGAACTTGGTTAATCGCTAGACAAAGCTATCATATTGGGGCTAGTGGTTTAGTTTATGTCTTGGTGAGTTTTATTTTTTTTAAAGGAGTGTGGACTAAATATTATCGGTTAATGGCATTGTCATTAGTGATTGTTGTGCTTTATGGTAGTTCAGTGTGGTATATGTTTCCGGGTGCAGAGCAAGGTATATCTTGGGAGGGACACTTAGCTGGATTTATTGTAGGTTTTGGATTGAGTTTTATAGTGTCAAACCCTGAAATGCCTGAAAAACACTATAAGTATGAGTGGCAACGACCAGACTACGACATGACAAAAGATCCTTTTATGAATTGCTTTGATGAAAATGGTAATTTCATAATCGTTCCTAAAGAAAAAATAACTGAGCGCAATAATCCTTTCAGAAAGACATTACCCATTATCTACAAACCTATAATCTTATTGAGAAAAAAAGAATGAAAGAGGTATAGCCAAAAACTACAAGAGCGTCTGTTAAAAGACGCTCTTGTAGTTTTTAATAGTAAATTCTATAGCTGTTTCTAATATTTCACCCATATTACGACAGTATTTGAATTTTTTCTCATATACATAGTTGTAAAGAGCATTCTGTAATTCTAATACATATTCTGGTTTAGAAATAGTATCTTTTTTCATTACATTTAATAAGTCTTGAAATCTCTCCTTATTGCTTAATACTCTTCTTACTAATACAGAGCGTATTTCTTTTTGGTATTGTTCTATGGAAGTGGGTTTGAATTTATCAAGTACCATTTTTACTATAGCATAATTCTCTTTGTAAAATTGAGGTAAATAGTATTTTATATTTCCTTCATAGCATTGTTGATCGAAATCTATTGGTCTTATTCTGTATACAACTTGATCAAAATCATGAGTAGGTATAATTACATAGTTGTATGAACGCATGTCGCCTAGTAATCCTATTAAACAACGTTCATTAAACTTTACAAATTCTTTTGCTATTTGAGATTTTTCTTGCTCAGTACATTTAGGTAGATAATCTTTAATAAAGACATCTGCTGGGATGCCGAGAATGTGTTCTTCTATTAACGTCTCCTTATGAACTAAAAAATTCATTGTATAAGGAGATAACATTTCTTCTAATTCTAGACCATAAATTCGAGAGGCATCAGCTCGTTTGATATAAAAAATAGTACAGTTATCATTCAGTATATTTCTTATTTTGATTCTAAAAGGCTTAGAATTACCAAAAGTACAAAAGTCAATATAATCTACTACTAAATAAGGTAATGTAGCTGTATCTCCGTCGGAATGTAATAGTGTATAGATCTTTGTTAAACTAGCTTCTATCTCTTTATATTCAAATTCTGGATAAAATACTCTTAACCACAAAGTATCATTACCCTCGCGGTCTTCTACATTTATAAAACCACTAAAACGCATTAAATCATCATAAAAAATACTCGTTTTTGTAGTTCGTTTGTATTTTTCAAGATACACCATTAGTTCTTCACTAATAGGGAAAATAGGTTTCTTTTGTTGTATTTTAGTGTTATTCTCCATTATAGATTATCTTCTTTGGCGAATTGCTTCATATAAAAATGCACCACAAGCTACAGATACATTTAAAGAGTCAATCGAGCTAAACATTGGAAGTTTTGCTTTTTCATCAATAACTTTTAATACTGATGGATTAATACCTTTATCTTCACTTCCCATTATAATTGCTAAAGGCACATTAAGATCTACATCATAGATTTCTTTATCTGACTTTTCAGTAGCACCAAGCGTAATAATTCCTGAACCTTGTAAATAAAATACAGCATCTTTTATATGGTCAACTTTACAAATTGGAATATTAAATACCGCACCTGCAGAAGTTTTTACAGTATCTCCATTTACTGGAGCTGCACCATTTTTAGATATGATGATTCCGTCTGCACCACAACAAACAGCTGTACGTATAATCGCACCAAAATTACGTGCATCTGATACTTGATCTAGAATGACGAACAATGGTTTGTCTTTTTTTTCTAAAGTTGATTCTACTAGGCTCTCTAGTGATACAAATTTAATAGGAGCTATACTTCCTATTGCTCCTTGATGGTTTTTTTTAGTAAGGCGATTTAATTTTTCAATTGGGACATACGAAAAATTAATATTGTTCTTCTTTAATGTTTTGATAAGTTCATTCATTAATTCGCCATTAGCTTCTTTTTGAATGAAAACTTTGTCAATATCTTTTCCTGCTTCAATGGCTTCCATTATAGCACGAATACCAAAAATTTGATTGTCTTGTTCCATAATGCAAAGGTATATATATTTT
>NZ_BAEX01000024.1 GCF_000246945.1 Myroides injenensis M09-0166 | reverse complement strand
TAGTTAATGTTAACCCAGAATCAGGGTATTCAGATTTAGTAGAGAAGATAAGAAGTACTGCATAGGAGATTATATTCATAATAGAAACTTATGTGTATTATGATGATACATTAGAGAATTCTCTAAGTGATGCTATTGGCAAATGTCAAGCTTTAGATACTTGTTTGATTCTTGGGCAAAGAATAGGACTATTATCAGAAGACGATTTTAAAACTTTAATGAAACAATTACATAGGGTAGAGCATCTTGTTCTTAATAAAATTAAAAAGGATGAAGAAGAATGGAATGAGTATAAAGAGGCTGTCTCATTTTGCTATGAGACAGTCTCTTTTATTCTTACATAAGATATTTTATTCAACTAACTATCAATTAACAATAAAGAAATTCTAAGTTTTAGTCTTTAACCAAAACAAATAATCGTTCAGATAATATTTCTATTTTATAACCAAAGTGTTTAGCAATATACCTTACAGTTTTGGGAGTATAAATAAATACGTGAGTTTGATCCTTGCGGTAATACCATTTATCAAAATGCTGTTGATTTTGATAGAGATGAGTCATCACAAGTAGTCTTCCACCAGTAATTAATAAATTGGTTAATTTTTTTATTTCTTCATAAGGTTGATAGAAGTGTTCAAATACTTCAGAGCTAAATATGTAATCATACTGGTAATTTAAATAATCTAAAGAGGGGTGAAAATACAGGTCATATAAATTGACTTGGTAGTTCTTATCTAGTAGCTGTTTGGTAATCACTGGACCTTTACCACATCCATAGTCAAGCCCTAACATCTCAGTTGTACACGTCTTTAATATATGGTTTGTTATAGGAGAAGTGAATCTTTGATAACCTATGTCATTTACATCATTGTTGTGAAATTCATAATGTTGTTTCTCTTTCTCTTTTGAGAAGTATAACATTTCATCTTTTAAATAGGCATTACATGTAGGACAATGGTAGTAGTCATTGTCTATTTTAGTATGAAGAAGGGTTTGACACAGTGTGCAGTTCATTGTTTTTACCTTGGCGTAATTTGTGTAAAGTTATTAAATATTAATGTGTGGTAACAAAAAGTGTATTTAGAGCTCTTTTTTTAGTCTTTCTATTACTAAAGAAGCAGTAGGATAGTCAATACTATTTAAATAATTACTTACTTCTTCTAACCATTGTTGAGGTGATTGAATTTTAGCTTTAGCAAATGTTTTTTGTTGAAAGAAAGGTCGGTTGTCAAAGGCATGCATTAATTGTTGGTTTAATCCATTAAATGAGATAGGACTAAGTTTGTTAATGTTTTTATATGCTTTATCTATGGCCTGTAACATTCCTTTTTGAAAAGCAGGATTCATAAAAGCTTGTTTATATTCGCCAGAATAGGCTACTATAACTGGTATTTCTGTTTGTTCAAGTAATGCTGCTTGAAGACGATAATTACCATCTATAATCCAATATTCACCAAGAGAAGGAATGAACCATGTAAGTATAGGGGGAAGAATACCTTCTGAGGCTTTTTTTCTCCACCATTTTAAACGACCAGAATGAAGATCTACTTTTCTTGAGAACATAATATCTCTATTCCAATCGGCATAATAAAGGGCATCAAAATCTTGTTTTTCCAATTCTCTTGTCTTGTAATATGCGCGTTGATTTAAATCTCCATACACATCAAAATGCCATATTCCATTGTAGAAAAAATGCTTGTCATTATTTATTAATTTTTCTATAAAATAACGTGTCCATGATTGAAGAGCGACATGTTTATCAAGTTCTTTTCTACTTTCAATTTCAGGAGAGGTAATCACGGGTAAAAGGCGACTATCTTCTTCAAAAGTTCTAATTACTGCAATCTCACAATAGTCATTGCTAATAACACCCCAAAAAGCAGTTTGATTGTTTACCATTAGTTTCATAGTCCCAAAAACACCAGTTAAGAGCTGCATAGAAGCTGTGGTAGCTTGCTCAATATGGAGTTCTATTCCTGTGAATAGATCATTGTCGTTTTGTAAATCTTTCCAATAGTATTTCATCGCTTTTTTACTCTTATCTAAAGCAGTAAAATTACTTATAAATTATTATGATAATATATAGTTGTTTTTAGCTATAATGATATAAAAATAAAACTTAGAACTTTTAGAGTTTTTATGTTAATAAAATGTTGTCAAAATTGGCTTAATTATAATCTTTAGATAAAGTAAAAGCTGTATTTGTTAGTGTTTTAGTAATATGCTTTTTGCGTATATAGATGAGTTTTGTAATGCAAAAACATTTAATCATAAAATGAAAAAAACATTACTAATTTGGAATTTACTTTTTCTGTTTAGCATCACACTTACTTATGCGCAGAATAAGCGAAAATTAACAGGAGCGGTTTCTGATGAGCATGGCTTTATGCTACCAGGGGCATCCGTATTACTCAAGGGAACGCAGTTAGGCGTTAGTACAGATATGGAAGGAAACTTCTCTATAGAAGTAGAAGATAGTTCTGTATTAGTGTTCTCTTTTATAGGTTACGATACACAAGAGGTTGCAGTAGGTAATAAAAGTGAAATAAGCGTAACCTTACTACTAGAGTTATCATCACTTGATGAATTAGTAATTACGGCATTAGGTATTTCAAAAGAAGAAAAGAAAATTGGTTACTCTACCCAGAGTGTTGATGTATCAAAAGTACAAGAAGTAGCTTCTCCTAATATTGGTAGCTTGTTATCGGGACAAGTCTCAGGTTTGACAGTATCTAACCCTACAGGGTTAATGCAGTCACCTAGTTTTTCTTTAAGGGGAAAAACACCTTTAGTTGTTATAGATGGTGTACCTGTGACAACGGATTTATTTGATATACCAGCAGAGGATATTGCAGATATCAATGTTTTAAAAGGAACTAGTGCTTCAGTACTTTATGGTTCTCGTGGTCGAAACGGAGCAGTTTTAATCACTACTAAAGGAGCAAAAAACGAAGGTATTGAAGTGTCGTTTTCTCAAAATACAATGGTAAGTGCAGGTTTTACTGTATATCCTAAAACGCAGACAGAATACGGAAGTGGATCAGATGGTAAATATGAGTTTTGGGATGGTAAAGACGGTGGAATTAGTGATGGAGATATGATTTGGGGACCTAAGTTTACAGATGGGCAAAAGATAGCGCAATGGAATAGTCCCATTAGAGATCGACAAACAGGAGAAGTTATACAATGGTATGGAAATGTCGAGGGAACACAATACAATGATAAATCAAGATATGAACGTGTGCCTATTGAGTGGAAAAATCACGATAATTTAAAAGAGTTTTTAGAAACAGGAGTTATTTCACGTACAAACTTTGCAGTAACAAGTAAAGGCGAAAAAGGTTCATATAGAATAGGAGGAGAGTTCACTTATAATAAAGACCGCGTTCCAAATTCTAAATTGTTTAGAGGAAATCTAAGCTTTAAATCAACAAGCAAAATTACCGACAAGGTAGAGCTTGATACCAAGTTATCTTATGGTCGTATTACTGCCCCTAATGTTCCTAATTATGACTATAATCCTAGTGGACATATGTATACAGTTTTAATATGGATGGGGAATGATGTGAATGGTCGGGATTTAAAGAACAATCTTTGGGTACCTGGAATGGAAGGATATAGACAAGCAAGTTATAATTATGCATGGTATAACAATCCTTGGTTTGGAGCAAAAGAGTTTAAACGTATATGGGATAGAGATGTGGTAAATGGACAGTTAAGTTTAAAATACGATGTGACTGATGATTTAGTATTACAAGGTCGTGCTTCTGGAATTATCACAAATAATAAAACAGAAATACAAAGTCCTAAATCGTATTTTAATTACAGTGCTTCGAGAGAAGGAGGATATAGTATTACAAGTGATGATAGACTTGATGTAGAGTATGATTTCTTAGCAATGTATAACAAGGAAATTACAAACAATGTTTTATTGAATATAAATGGTGGAGCAGCTTCGAGATATCAACAAAGAAAAGAGAATTATTCAGCAGCAGATGGGTTGACTGTTCCTGGCGTATATAATTTAGGTAACTCAACAGGACCAGTTACAGCAACTAATAGAACCACTAAGAAAGCTGTAAATAGTGTATATGGATCAGTGGAGGTAGACTTTTATAACGCTTTCTTCTTGTCTTTCGCTGGACGTAATGATTGGTCGTCTACAATGGCTAAGAATAATCGTTCTTATTTTTATCCATCAACATCTTTAAGTGTGGTGTTATCTAATTTGATTGACATGCCTTCTCAGATTGATTATTTAAAATTATATACTTCATGGGCACAGGTATCTAGTGATTTAGAACCCTACTTATTAAAATCTGCCTATTCGCCAGTAACACCTACTTTTAATGGAAATCAAATGGTGGAGTATCCCAATTCAATATTAACCGAAGGCTTAGTTCCTGAGAAGTCAAAATCATTAGAGTTGGGGTTATCTACAGCGTTATACAAAAATAGGTTAAGTTTTAACTTGACTTATTATAGAGTACTTGATTCTAATTTCTTAATCAATTATCCTGTATCTGAAGCTTCTGGATTTAATTCAATGAAAGTCAATGGTAATGAGTATACTACTAATGGATGGGAAATTACACTTGCAGGAACGATTATCAAAAAAGATGATATTCAATGGAGCTCTTCAATTAACTGGAGTACACGAGTGCAAAAGCTTACGAAAATCTATAATGGAGGCGATAGAGATGGAAACTTGCGATTAAATGATCGCGTAGATTCTTATTATGGGACAGAGTGGATGAAGTCTCCCGATGGAAAAGTTATTCTTAATGAAAAAACGGGTATGCCTACAGCGAATAAACAAGCGACTTACTTAGGACATATTGATCCAAAATGGACATTAGGCTGGAACAATACTGTAAAGTATAAAGAATGGGGACTTAATATAGGAATAGATGGTATATGGGGGGGTATTATGAGATCAGAAGTAGTAGAGAAAATGTGGTGGGGAGGAAAACATCCTAAGTCTACTACCTATCGAGATGCTGAATATGCCACAGGTAATCCTGTATATATACCCCAAGGAGTGAATATTGTCTCAGGTGAACTAATAACTGATGTACAAGGTAATGTAGTATCTGATACTCGTGTTTTTAAAGACCATACAGGAGCTGTTAGTTGGCAGAGTTGGGCTCAAAACTATCCTTATAGAGCTAGAGTATCAGAAAAAGAAAGTAAACTATTTGCTAATATGTTTGATCGTACGTATTTCAAATTAAGAACAGTAGCACTTTCCTATGATTTTACTAAGATGCTTAAATCAAATAAAGTATCTCATTTATCTGCAACATTAACGGGGTATAATCTATTAATGTGGAAGAAATCCAAAGGACTATATTCTGACCCTGATTTTGATACAAGTGGAAAGAACGATATTCAGGATCCTTCGACAAGATGGATAGGTTTAGGAATTAACGTTAAATTTTAATTAGTAGAAAATGAAAAAATATAAAACACTTTTAGCAGTTGTAGCACTTGTTTTTGCATTTGCGAGTTGTCAAGATTTAGATAAGTTAAGTGAAGACCCAAATAAGGTGACAGAGGCAGATCCTTATTTATTATTAACCAATGTATCTAAGAAAGCTTTTTCGTTGGATGGAATAAGTAAAGAATATGCCTCGCGCATGATTATCCAAACCGATGGAGAAAATACTAGCCAATATTTTAAATGGAATAGTGGTAGTTTCGGAAATTATAAAGTACTACTTCAAGTACAAAAAATGATGGATGAGGCTAAGCGCTCAGGAAAAGAAGAATATATAGCAATAGGACATTTTATAAAGGCATATTTGTTTTATGACTTGACAATGACCTTTGGTGATATTCCATACTCTGAAGCTTTATTAGGAGAAAACAAGATACCTTTTCCTAAATATGACAATCAAGAACTTGTTTTTGAAGGGATATTAAATGAATTAGAATTAGCATCATCTCTTATACAAGAAAAACAGACACTTAAAGGTGATATTATATATGCAGGAAATGCTCTAAAATGGAAGAAGTTAATTAATTCATTTCAATTAAAGGTATTAATGACTTTGTCAAAAAAGAGTAAAGTAGGAAATATTGATATTGCTAGTCGCTTTAAAAAGGTATATGAATCAGGTGATTTAATTGAAAATAACCTAGATAGTGGACAATTAGTATTTTATGATCAAGCAGGGAGCCGTTATCCTCAGTTTAATTCAAGTTCATATGGTTCTGGAATGTATATGTCAGGTACTTTTATTGACTTATTAAAAGAATTAGAGGATCCTCGTTTATTTGCATTTGCACAATTGACTTCAAGTGCACTTGAGAAGGGATTATCTATTAATGATTTTAGTGGTTATAATGGAGGAGATCCTATTGTTCCATATGCAGAAAATGAAAAGCTAGTACAGACTAAGAATATTTCTAAGATTAAAAGTAGATACTATTTAGATGCTACTGCAGAACCCAATAGTATTTTAAGCTATTCAGAATTACAATTCATATTAGCAGAGGCAGCAGCAAGAGGCTGGATAGCTTCAAGTGCTGAAATATTTTATAATAAAGGGATCAAAAGTAATTTTGAATTCTATGAGACCTATGCTAAAACAATGGGGGAATATTATAAAGTTGATGAATATAATAAGTATATTGATAATCAAAATGTTAAGTTTGATAGCTCAGGTGATTTACAATCTCAGTTAAAGCAAATATTAACTCAGAAATATATCACTATGTTTCATCAAGGAGGTTGGACAATTTATTATGATCATTTGCGTACAGGCTTCCCAGAATTTAAAGTTGCTACTGGAATGACAGCTCCTACGCGCTGGATATATCCTAGTTCTGAATACAATCAGAATCAAAATCATTTGCAAGATGCTATACAACGACAATTTGCAGGTAGTGATAATATTAAAGGTATAAGTTGGTGGTTAAAATAATAAATAATGAATACTAGAAGAGATTTTATTAAGAAATCAGGCTTGTTTGTAGGAGGACTTTCATTTGCTAATGCAATGCCTGCCTCCATTGAGCGTGCATTAAGTATTGATGCAGAAAAAGGGAGTACTTTTTTGGATGCAGAGCATATTGTTTTTTTAATGCAAGAAAATCGTTCTTTTGATCATTGTTACGGAACACTTAGTGGTGTGCGAGGGTTTAATGACCCTCGTGCACTTTTTATGCATAATAATCTACCAGTGTGGTTTCAAGAAGATTTTAAGAAAGAGCTATATGGACCTTTTCGTTTAGATATAGAGAATACTAAGATTACTTGGATGGGAGGGCTTCCGCATAGTTGGAAAGACATGGTAGAGGCGCGCAATGAAGGGAAGATGGACAATTGGTTGATTGCTAAACGACCAGGGAATAAATTATATAAAGATATGCCCTTAACTATGGGGTATTATACAAGAGCAGATATTCCATTTTATTATGCTTTTGCAGATGCTTTTACGGTATGCGATCAACATTTTTGTTCTTCATTAACAGGGACAAGTGCTAACCGTTCATTCTTTTGGGCAGGAGCTATTAGAGAGAATCCACACGATTGTGAATCTATAGCGCACGTGGATAATGGTCAAATCAATTACAAAGATGTCAGCTGGAAAACTTATCCCGAAAGGTTAGAAGAAGCGGGAGTATCTTGGAGAGTCTATCAAAATGAATTAAGTCTACCTGTAGGTTTAGATGGGTATAGCGAGAGTTGGCTAGCAAACTTTACGGATAATAATTTAGAATTCTACAAACAATATAATGTTCGTTTCCATAAAGCCCATGTTGATTATTTGCAGTTCGAACATGATCGTATAGAAAAAGAGCTTTCTAATAATGATTTATTAGCTCAAGAGCGAGAAGAATATTTAACTAAGAAAGAAAAATTAGCGGATAGTTTAAAAAAATATTCACAAGAAGAATTCGAGAAGTTATCCGATTTTGAAAAAGCTATCCATCAAAAAGCTTTTACTACAAATACAGATGATCCAGATTATCATGCAGTCGAGGAAATAGAATATGAAGAAAACGGAGAGCTAAAGAAAGTAAAAGTGCCTAAAGGAGATATTTTCCATCAGTTTAGAAAAGATGTTAATGAGAATAAACTCCCTACTGTAAGTTGGCTTGTTGCACCTTGTAATTTTTCTGATCATCCTTCAGCTCCTTGGTTTGGAGCGTGGTATGTTTCAGAGGTTTTGGATATACTTACCAATAACCCAGAGGTATGGAAAAAGACAATATTTATTTTGACTTATGATGAAAACGATGGCTATTTTGATCATATTGCACCATTTGTTCCACCGTTGTCAACAGATAAAAACCAAGGTAAAGTTCCTAAAGGAATGAATACCCAAACAGAGTGGGTAACCAAAGAGCAAGAACAAAAACGAACAGGTAAGAAAGATAATCAGTTAGCAAGTCCTATAGGATTAGGCTACAGAGTACCAATGGTTATTGCATCACCATGGACTAAAGGTGGATGGGTTAATTCAGAAGTATGCGATATTACCTCCACGATACAGTTCTTAGAATATTTTATTGAAAATAAAACAGGAAAGAAAGTGATAGAGGAGAATATCTCAGATTGGCGAAGAGCGGTTTGTGGTAATATGACTTCTGTTTTTCAAAGCGCAAATGATTTAAAAAAATTAGATTTTAATTTTGTCAATAGAGATAAATATATCGCTCGAATATTAAATGCGAGAGAAAAGGATTTACCAGGAGATTTTAATCGCTTTTCAAAAGAAGAAATAGAACAAGAATCTCATTGGACTAAATTACCTTCTTTTCCAAAACAAGAGAAAGGTGTTCGAAAAGCTTGCGGATTGCCTTATAATATGCAAGTTAATTTAAGGTTTGCTGGAAGTAAATCTCAGTTGCAAATGGATTTTAATGTTATTGGTAATGCAAAGAAGAATAAAGAAAATGCAGCACCCTTTCAAATATACTCTTACACGTCTTATGATCATATAAAAGGGGCGAATTGGAATTTTGCTGTTAAAGAGGGAGAAGAACTTGATTACTACTGGGATCTAAGGGCAATAAATGATAGTCAGTATAATTTTAAAGTACACGGACCTAATGGTTTTTATAGAAGTTTTGTAGGGAAAAAAGAACCTCTTCCTGTTACTATAAAAGTAATTCCGCAAGAAAATTTAAGTGTATTAGTTACTTTTTTTAATAAAGGTCGAAAAACAGAACAGTTCCTTATAGAAGATAAAATTTATTTAAAAAGGACTATACCAGTAATAATCGAACCCCAAAAAGAAGTAACTATTCAATTAGATTACAACGCTTTTAAAGGATGGTATGATATAGAAATTACAACTTCTTTAGATATAGATTTCTCTTATCAATTTGCAGGTCATCTTGAAGACGGAAATGTAAGTATCACAGATCCATATATGGCGAGTTTATCGAAAGTGTAGTGTTAATGTAGATACAAGTGCTTTTTTACTTGGAGAAGCTGAGCTTTTGCTGCTCAGCTTTTTTATTTCCGTTCTGTTTATTCATTAATCTATGTTCTTATTAAGAGTAAGTATAATTCGCACTTGATAGTAGTATTTAAATGTTAGATAGGTTTACAAGAGTATAGTTTGTAAAATGAAATCAAGATTATAACAGAGTGTTGAAGCAGGAGGCTTAGGCTATAATTACATGTTTAATAGAAAATAATACTAATATATTATTTAATATGGTAAATTATTTTTTTTCGTAATTAATTGAATAATATTTGATTAGTTGTTTTTTTAAATAAAATAATAGGCTATAGTGCAAGATTTAAAAAATAGAGGATTTACCTAATAAGTACTCATACTACTTAAACTGTTTTTAAATGATTATCAGACATCATGGCAGTACAAAAGTATTGCCATGTAGCTCTGAGAAAAAAACAAGAAGATGAAGAGCATATTGTGTTGGACAAAAATAGTAACTATACTATTTATTAGTAATATAGCATTTACTGCATGTAGTTTAGATGATTCGTTAGAAGTTGCTTTACCTAATGTAGAGATACAAGAAATCTTTGGTAATTATTTTGGACAGATGACTACTCAACAAGAGCATCGACAATATATGCGTCCAGCTACTTTTAAGGTGCAGGAGAATCAGATTGTGTTTGATAATTTGAATGTAGAGGAAATTATTGCAAGCATAGAATCGTCTGATTTAACAGGGAAGCCAATAGAATTACAAAGTAAAGTAGCTTATGATTTAGACTTTCAGGCTAATCTTAATGAAACAAAGACTGCTGTAGTATTAAGTTTTATTCCAGTAGATCTTTTCTTTGAGGTATTACAGGGAGGTGAATATAAGAGAGTAGAAGTTGAGATAGAAGCAAATGTGAAAGGTGTTTATCAAGGGCTTTCACGAACAATAAGTTTTGAGTTTAAGGTGAAAAATATATTATTTGATGGAACTGAAATTACTCCATTTGAATTAATTAGCTATAGCTTTCCTACATTTGTAAAAAGATAGATGAGGTAGTTATATTCTGTTTTCGGTATAAAGAATAGTTAATTATTCGGTTAGTCGTTATTACTATCAAATCGGTCTTAATAATTGTAGTGAGTTATAAGACAGATTTATTTAATAGTGTTTAAAAAAAGGTTTAGGTTGTAGACTAACTATACTGTGATATAAGAGTAGGAAGCGGAAAATAGGTTGCAACTGCAACCTATTTTTCAAGCTAAATTGAGTATGAAGAAATAGTTTTAATTAAATGCAAGCGGAGAATACAGAGCGTGAATTAGTCAAGCGACTTGTAGAGAAACAACAGTCAGCCTGGAAAGAGCTTTATCAGAGCTATTCGGGAAGGCTTGCCTATGCCTGTTCTCGTTATTTGTCTAATGAGGATGACGTACAAGATGTATTACAAGAGAGTTTTATTAAAATGTATCACTCAATAGATAGTTTTGAATATAGAGGAGAAGGGTCTTTGAGAGCTTGGCTTACAAGAATAGTTATCAATGATTCAATAAAATATTTAAAGAAAAAAACAAAAATAAATCATACAGAGCAGGTTGATGAATTACCAGAGCTTGTTGAGCAAGAAGATACAGATTTTCTAATTGTGCCTCAAAAAGTAATTCTAGAGATGATTCAATCCTTGCCAGAGGGATATCGAATGGTATTTAACTTATATGTTTTTGAAGAAAAAAGTCATAAAGAAATAGGCAGTATTTTAGGTATTGCAGAGAACTCTTCGGCTTCACAATATCATCGTGCTAAAAACATTTTAGCTCGTAAAATAACGGAGTATAAGAAATTAAATATGGCGCATTATGAATAAAGATTGGAAAGAGGAGTTGCGTAAAAAAATGGAGGACTTCGAAGTTGAAGCTCCTCAAGGAATGTGGGAAAAATTAGAAGATCAATTGTTTAGTGATCATTCTAAAAAAGTGATGCCTCTTGTTGCCAATTCTACAAGAAGTAGCAATAAGACAATTTGGATAAGGATAATTAGTGGAGTTGCCGCTGCTGCTTTGTTATTTGTTTTTGTAAAACCACTTTTAGAAAAACAGAGTATCGATTTAGATAATGAACTACTCCCTAGAATAAATGAAATAGACGTAAACTCACCTATTAAAGTCACGCAAGAAGAAGGTTTAGAGAAATTAGAAAATAACAATAGCAGAGAGCACATTAATAGTAAGAAAGAAGGATCTTATAGTATAGTTAATAGCGATAATGATATATCAAATAAAAAAAATAGACAGT
Organism: Myroides injenensis M09-0166; assembly: GCF_000246945.1. Classification (GTDB taxonomy): domain Bacteria; phylum Bacteroidota; class Bacteroidia; order Flavobacteriales; family Flavobacteriaceae; genus Flavobacterium; species Flavobacterium injenense. The sequence continues at coordinate 26,093 of NZ_BAEX01000024.1, read as the reverse complement.
CAACAAATAATAATTCCTTTATAGCATCTATATCCTCTAGTAATTTAACTTCAGAAACGATTGATGGCGATATAATTAATAATAGTGATACTAAAGATATTGCAAATGCAGACCATAATTTTAAAGAAGAGTTATTTGATAAAGAATTAGTAGAAGCAGAATTAAAACAAATAGAAGAAGAGTTATTTGCTGCTGAGAATGAAAAAGATAGTAAGGTTGCTAGAAAAAGTAGATGGATAGGAGGTCTTAATAGTGGAGGTACATTTACAAAAGACAAGCAACAATTTACAGGTTATGGAACTATAAGTGGTAAATCACTGTCTTATGCAAGTCTTTATATGGAAGAAGCATCAGGCTTTAAAACTACTTTTAATGATATTATAAGAGCCAATATGTATCAGAATGCAATTACTGATGTAAAACATAAAGCGCCTATTACTGCTAGTATTTCTGTTGGGTATCAACTAACGGATAAATGGACGGTTAGTTCTGGATTGAGTTATACTAAGTTAAGTTCTGAGTTAAAATCAGGTACGCCAAGTAGTCGCGTGCTATCAGAGCAGGATATGCACTATTTGGGGATTCCTTTACAAATTTCTTATAAAGTTATAGGTAGTGGAAACTTTAGCTTGTATGGTGCAGCAGGAGGATTATTTGAAAAATCAGTTTCAGGAGAAGTAAAAACGCGTTATGTTGTTGACGAAAAAGTGATTGATTCCGATAAAAAGAATTTAAATGAGAATACTATTCAAGTATCTGTTAATGGTGGAATAGGTGCTGAATATATGATTACAAAACATTTAGGTTTTTATGTAGAACCAGGGGTACAATATCACATTAAAAATAGCAGTGAGATTGGAACAATATATAAAGAAAAACCTTTTAGTTTTAATACTAAGGTGGGAATTAGGTTGTTGTTTGCAAAGTAGGTAGATATTTTCTTTTTCTACTTATTTATTATTCTTAAAAGTCATATTATATGAATTATTTATTAAGTATACTTAATAAATAATTAAAGTAAGTGATTAGTAATGAAAATCAGTTGTTTATGAGTTAAAGACCAGTAATTTTATATTGCTGGTCTTTTCTTTTATTAAAAAATCTCAAAAATTACTAGTATTAAATTTATGTGAAATACAATTGTTAAAAAGATAAATTAATACTTTTGTTTTTTATTTAATGTTATAATTAAAAAACAACATATTTAATTATGTTGTTTTTTTACTATAAACGTAAACTTTATTTATTATATGATTAAAAAGTTTCTATTAATAGCAGTTGTTTTATTAGTACAAGGATTCTCTTATGGACAGAAAAAATATTCTGAAATGACAAAAGAAGATTATTTGGAAGATTTTGATGCCTTAGTTGATATCGTTAAAAAACAACATCCTAATCCCTATCGCTTTATATCTGAAAAAGAATTTGACAGTGAGGTAAAACAATCAAGAAAGAGAATAGAGAAAGAACCTACTTTTGCTAACTTTTTACTAGAAAGCCCTATTAAATTAATTCGTGATGCTCATTCGGGGATTTCTCCAGATGGTATTTTCTTTCAGGATTTTACAAAATCAATTCGTTTCTTTCCATTAGAAACTGCTGTTTTTAATAATAAAGTGTACGTAAATCAATACACAAATGAAATACCTAGTGGTGCACAAATTATCAAAGTAAACAATATTTCTGTCGATAAAATTTTAGAGCGCGTGCCTCGTAAAGCAGATGGAAATTCAGAGGCGAGTAGTCAGATGGAGTTTTCTATTTATACTTCATTAATGAATCCTGATGCAAAAGAATACAAAATAGAATATAAGGTAAATGATAGTGACACTGCAACGAAAATAGTTACTTTACCTTCTATTGATTACTATCGCTATCATTATAATTCTACTAAGACAATTCTTCCAGTAGATTTAATTGCTTATAACAGTGGAATCTATGCTCGTAAGATTAATGATGAAACTGCTATTGTTGAAATTAGAACATTTGATCTTTCTGAAGAATATGCTTATTATATTTTGAATAAAATTTTTGAGCAGTTTAAAACAGATGGTATTAAGAACTTAATTTTCGATATCAGAGGAAATGGAGGAGGAGCGTTATCGAATATTCCACTTTATTATTCTTTTATCACTAAGGATAAGATCTTCAAAAATAATTACCGCTATGGTACTAAAGTTATAGAGATACAAGAGAAAAAGAATTTAGTTGATGGAAGTGGAAGATTAGCTACTTATACAGATGTTGCTACAATGAATAACTTTATGGCACAGCGCTTTGATAAGAATGAAGAAGACGGTTATTATTATGGGAATACGCGTTTAGACGAATCTTACGTAGAGAATTACCCACAAGATAGAAACGCTTTTACTGGTAATGTAATTTTATTAATTGACAATAATACAGTTTCTGCAGCTGCTTATTTTGCAAATTTGTTTAGAGATAATAATAGAGGTCTAATTGTAGGACAAGAGACGCGTAGTTGTAGTAATTTTACTACAGCAGCATGGTTTTTAAACTATAAATTACCAAATACTGAAACTATAGTTGATTTACCTCGTTCAGAAGTATTCTTTAATAATCACGTTAATGCAGAGAAAGAGTGTAGAGGTGTGATTCCTGACTATTATATTTCCAATAAAGATTTTCAGCAAAGTCTGAAAGATGTAGAGGATGCAGAGTTAAATTTAGCTTTAAAATTAATAGAGAATAACCAAAAATAATTAATATAAGGGACTTCGAAAGATGTCCCTTTTTTTATTTTATAAAAGCTATTTATTCAGTATGTTTTAAAAAGCGCAAGTAAACTGAATAGGCAATGCCTACTGGAGCTAAGGCAATTAAGAGCATTAAAGCCAGAACCTTATCATCTCTACCAATATGTTTACTAGTAATAATTAATGCACTAAATAGTATGATAGTGCAAACAAAAATAGATATATATATTCCGATATTCGTGTTGTCTAAAAAGAAATCCATAGACTTATTGGTATTATGCATTATTTTAAATCAAGACTTTAAAAAAATAATTTTTCAGGTCTTTTAATAGGTATATATTTCAACACAAACTATACCAATAAATAATAATCAATTTGTATGATTGCGTTAATTGATTTGTAATCTACTGTTAATTAAGTGTTTGTAGTATTAATATCGTTGTTATTAGTTAGGAATATTAAAAAAATATTTGATATTTATACTAAATAAATAGTTATAAAAGTGCTTTTTAAGCAATATATGAGCTATTTGTAGTTTAAAAACATTTAACTTTTACATCTTTGTTCCATTAAGCGCAATAATAAATAATATTTCTATCTAATGTTATTTGATGGTGTTTTTTGAATCATAATACAAGATAAGTTATTTTTAAAAAGATGCTAAATTCTACAAAGTTATTGTGAATTTACTGAAAAGTTATTTAAATTTGAATACTTACTAAAGACAGATTTATTTCTTTCTGTTTCTCTTTAAAATTGAGAAATACTTCCATAGCTTATTTTATGATTTCTTTTAGCAATCTTTCTGACTCTAATTATTACTATATATAGGGCAAGACAATAATAGCTATTTTTCCATATTTTCTTATATTTTATGGACTTTGTATTTTTCTTCAAAATAGAGTATCCCTTATTTATTTTATAAAAGAATAACTATATAAACTTTAGGGTTTATTGTAGGTGATTTCTATAGTTTATCATGGGAGTGAAATCTGAAAGAGATTTTTTTAAATACCAAAGTATTATCAAAAAAAACTATAATTATGAGTAGCAAAATAGTATTTACAGGTGGACCAGGAAGTGGTAAAACCACTTTGTTAAATGCCCTTTCAGAAAAAGGATATTCTATCGTTCCTGAAGTGGGTAGAGCTGTAATTCAGTGTCAGATAGCAAAAGGAGGTAGTGCATTACCATGGAAGGATAAACAGCTTTTTTACCAAGAAATGCTGAATCGTTCAGTAGAGGATTATACAATACATAATAATGGATTAACGCTTTGGGATAGGGGGATCATTGATTGTATTGGCTATGCTTATTTAGAAGAACTACTTGTAGAAAAACAAGAATTAGAATTAGTTAAAAAGTATCCATATAATAAGAGTGTTTTTATACTTCCTCCTTGGGAAAGCATTTATGAGCGTGATAAGGAAAGAAAGCAGACTTATGAAGAAGCGATTAGAACCTATGAAATGATGAGAAAAGTATATTGTCAATTTGGCTATCAGTGTATTGAGTTGCCTAAAGTTAGTATTCAAGAGCGTATTGACTTTGTAATAAAAAATATAGATTTGTAACTAAATAAGAGCCAGATGATACAGTTAGAAACAGAGCGATTAAGTATGCGCCCATTACTACTTACAGATGTAGAGGGAATGTTTATTTTAGACGGAGATGAAAGAGTACAACAATATTTAGGCAGGAAAGTGATTTCCTCTCGTGCTGAAGCGCTGGATAATATTAAGTTTATCCGCAATCAATACGAAGTTTTTGGCGTTGGTAGATCAGCTGTTATTGAAAAAAACACCAATAAATTTATTGGCTGGACTGGTTTCAAAATGATTACAGATGGTCAAAATGGAGTAGAACGTTATTTAGATTTGGGTTATTGATTTATTTATGATGCTTGGGGAAAAGGTTATGCCACAGAAGCAGCATTAGCTTGTTTGGAGTACGCTGATATTCATTTAAACACATTACCTATACACGCCATATCAGAAGTGGGAAATACTGCTTCTAGGCATATTTTAGAAAAGGTTGGCTTTCGAGTGAAAAATGTATTTGTATATCAGAATGTCGATCATTTTTGGTATATTAGATAGAACAAATAGGTTAAAAGGTAATACCGTTCAATTATGAATATGATAATTCGATTATTTGAGCAATATGGCTATTTATCACCACAGTGCAAAGAAAGTTTAGAGCAAAATATTCAAGTCCTTCACAAAAAGAAGGGAGATATAATATTGAAAAAAGGTCAGTTGTCTGGGAGTTTGTATGTTTTGGAAAAAGGCTTTGTTCGAGGATTCTATGAAATAGATGATAAAGAAGTTGATGTGTGGTTTGTCTTTGAAAATACCATAATGGGTTCTACTTATCAAATGTACAAGAGCAAACCTTCTCTGGAATATATACAATGTATGGAAGACTGCACCTTATTGGCTTTATCTAATCAAATACTTATGCGATTCTACAGGGAATATCCTGAATTAAATGTAATAGGAAGAAGGTCAACTGAGGATTATTGTATAGAACTTGAAGAACGAGCTTTCCAATTACAAACGATGTCTGCTATAGAGCGTTATCATCGTTTGGTAAAAACATTAGGAGAGAATTTTCATCGTTTACCACTAGGTAATATAGCTTCCTATTTAGGTATTACACCAGAGACGTTAAGCAGAATTAGAAAATTATAGTATTTTGACTAAAAAAGGAATAGATAAAGTTTAGACTTATACGAAAATATTAAAAAAGGATAATTTGACATTTGTCAAATTATCCTTTTTTTTATCACTCTACTTTTGTTGCTATAAAATTATATACGATGAAGAATTTTTTATTTCTACTGATAGCTATTATTTGTGAAACTATAGGCACCAGTGCTCTTAAAGCCTCTGATGAATTTACTAAATTATATCCAAGTATTTTGACTATCTCGATGTATGGATGTGCGTTTTATTGTTTAAGTCTGACACTTCGAACTATTCCAGTTGGAGTAGCCTATGCTATTTGGTCAGGAGTAGGGATATTGTTAATTACACTTTTAGGTATTATACTATATCAACAAAAACCAGATTTACCAGCAATTATAGGTTTAACTTTTATTGTGATAGGAGTAGTGGTGATTAATGTCTTTTCCAAAATGACCGTGCATTAATTAGTTTTGTGTGGTAAAACTTTTTATATTCGTCTAGATGTAATAAAAAGAGCAATGAAAAAAGTAAATTTTAAAACATTAGATTATTTAAAGCATGGGACAACCGTGCAACAGAAAATCTACAAACTGTTACACGATCATCAAATAATGAAATTATTACATGCTTATGATCCTGTTTTGATAGGGACATACCCTATCGACATTGCTGTTGATAATAGCGACCTTGATATTGCTTGCTTTTTTAAAGACAAGAATCATTTTCTAGAAACTATTAAAGAAAGTTTTGGGCATTATCCTAATTTTAATTGTACTGCTAAGGTAAAATCTAAAATTCAAACCGTTGTCGCTAGTTTTTTGTTAGAAGATTTCCCCGTTGAACTTTTTGGACAAGACCGTCCCGTCGAACAACAAGATGGTTATCGCCATATGCTAAAAGAATATGAGATATTAGCAAATAAAGGTGCGATTTTTAAATCTAATGTAATTCACTTAAAACGAAAAGGCGTAAAAACTGAACCTGCATTTGCCCATCTATTACAGTTAGAAGGAGATCCTTATCAAGCCATCTTAGACTATCAATTAGAATAAACTTTTATAGTCCAACTTTTCCTTCCACCCAAAAGGGTTGAGAAACTATATTGCGATTTGATACACCTTTGTCTTTTAGGGCTTTTCTGAAAGTAGAAATGCTCTTTGCGTTACCCATGATATAGAACTGTCCATTTTTAATTCTATTCCAATTAAAGTCATCTATAGACGATAAATAGTCAATCGCTGTTTCAGCTTTATCTATTAAAGAAGGTGATACAATATCTATATTATCTAATACTGAACGGGCATAGTTTACGCTAGTTGGTTCTAGCTCTAAGATACCTTTTAGAGACTTATGATCTTTTTTTAGAGTTGTCTGCAGGTGATTACAAAAACCTAAACAACTTTCATCTCCATAAAAATAATGGTAATCTATATTGTGATCATACATATTTTGTCCTCTTGGTATACTTGTGGTCACTATATCGTTTTCCTTAATAGTTTTAAAGAAATTTGTACCAGGTCCTTTAGCTTTCTGATGAAATATCACTTCGAAATATCCTTCTTCAGGACAATAAAGAGAAGGACTGTAATTTCTGTATTCAGTTGCAGATACCTGCATTAAAATTGCTTGACCTACTTGATAGTTTGTGTTTGAGAGGTCCCCTTCAAAACGTATTTTAAGTAAAGAATTGGTGAGTTGTATTTTTTCTACAACTTTAACATCGATAAACATTTTACTCCAAGCTGTTTTTACAAGGGTTCCAATTAATTTAGGAATCTTCGGCATAATCTTCATTTTTATTGGATAGGACAAAGGTCTTTTAAATAATAAAAATGATAGCTAAACTAATCTAGGATATGATTGGACTATTGTGGGAGGTAAAAGTAAGAAGCTACCATTAAATGGTTTAGAGCCTAGCGTAGTTCAGCTCTAAACTGTAATGGTGTTTGGTAAGTATGTTTCTTGAACATACGCGAAAAATAGGTGTGATCTTCAAAGCCAAGATCAAAAGCTACCTCTTTTACTGATTTATCAGTATAATACAATAAGCGTTTTGCTTCGTCAATTATTGATTTTTTTAACCAATAACTTACCGTCTGACCAGTGGTCTTCTTCACACAATCATTTAAGTGTGCAGTTGTAATGTTTAACTTCTCTGCGAAGTAGGAAGGAAGATTTAAATGACTTTCATGCGAAATTAACCGTTTAAAATTTGCCGTTATAGATGCAGGTTGACTAAGTAATTTTAAATCTTCTGATTTATTTTCTCTCTCTTCTATTAAAGAACAAATTTTATATAAAGCAGTAGAGAACAATCCATTTACAATATGGGTTTTATACTCATCGTTTCGTTTTAAATACTTGCGCATTAATACAAAAGTTTCAGATAGCAAATCTAAATCTTCATCATTGATATAAAATAATTGTTGCTTAGCACTTAGACTATATAAAGCGTAATTTAATTCATTAGGTATTCTGTAATCTTGTACCCCTAAGAAAAATGCTTGAAAATCTTGGCTAAAAGAACGAACACTGTAAATTTGATATGGTTTAACGATTAAGATAGAATTATTTTGTGCATTATAATGATCAAATTCGCAATCCATAGTAAATCCTCCTCTTTTAACCACTGCAATAACGTAGTAGTCATCTCTATGTGTGTGATTTACAATTCTTTTAATCTTTTCCTGTTTGCCTTCTTTAGTGATATTTCCTATATCCTTCACATATATACCACTGTATGCTGAAGGACCCTGGCTATAGGTAATAATTTCATTCATACATTCCATGGTTTTACTAGTTTTTTTAGGATACAAAAATACAATAATTATTTAGAAACAATTTAAATTATTATTGTTAAAGTATGGTAATTTTATTGAATATAATGATGGTTATTGGGTATTGAAAGATAATTATTATTAGTTAAAAATGTATTTTGATGATGAAAAATTAATTGTAAGTAATTAAATTTAGATTAATCTAAATTTATACGTTAACAATGATGTTTTTTGACATTTTATATGATTTTCAACAATATAAGAGAGCAGTTTAGTCATAGTATTTTTTCTTTGTCTGGAAATTAATAAAGTAAAGTTTGAATTATAGTTTTCGAATTATGAGATTTTTCTTCTTGTTTTCTAAGTCATTTTTATTTGATTCTTCTTTTTTTATTCGGTTTTTTAGTATATTTTAGTACAAATAGCTACTATTATGAAGAATCAGTCCCTAAATTCTAAAAAAAAACTACATTCCTTTTTTAGGGGAAAATGGTTTGTATGGATATTGTGATGAGAATAAAAATATCTTAATTGCCCCACAGTATTCTCATGTTGATTTTTTTACAAGTACAGGTTATGCTGTCGTGAAGAATGAGCAAGGTTTATTTGGTGTAATTAATCAAGCAAATAAAGTTATAGTATCCTTTAGATTTTTAGAGATTGATTTATATGTAGTGCGCAGGTACACTGTGGCTTCGGTTATGCGAAATTATACTGTAAAAACTCGCTTTTGGGAGTGGAAGTTATTTCCTAATATTAACTTTTTAAGTCGCAATAGCTCTTTTCTCCCTGTAATTGATAGAGGCAGTTTGCGCGAAAAAAGAACAGTTTTTCTTTTGGATAATAAGAAAATACTCAAAGTTAAAAAGACAACAATAGCGCATCATTATTCGCGTGGTGAAGCTATACCTATTAAATCGTTTAGTACAAAGTTTTTACAAATAGATGAGGACTTGTATAAAGCAAAAAAGAAACGTTTTAAGAAAATACTTTCAAATTTTATAGGAACCTGCGATCACGGATTAAAATTAGTGCGTAAAGTTCGCAGTGATAAAGTTCGCGTTTACAATCATAAGGGGAAGCGAGTTAAGTCTTATGAAATTATTCAGAGTTGTGTTTTTCCGATTACTTATAAAGGAAAAGAACACTTGGTTTATTTTAAAACTAATGAGAGTCTTATTGCTAGTCCTCCAGTTATATACAGAGATACAAAAGGAAATGGTAGGTTTTATGTCAATGAACAATTTGATATGCCACTTCCAGTACATTTAAAAAAGATTGACTTGCACACCGATAGACCACTAGTTGATATATGGAGAAATGTAGTTAATATCATTCCTGTTGTTTCTAAGCATTTCTTTTTGATAGAAGTGAAACCAGATAGAGTAGATCAATTGGGTAGTAATTTCTATGTATTATCTCGTTTGGGAACTCTAACAGATTATATTCCACAAGGTACTGCAGAGAGTGTTTTGAGCTTTATTGGATATAATGTTGTTAATCTTATGGGAGAGGTAATTTGGCCTAAGAAAGAAGAAATAGTTAGCGGTATTGTACTTGAAGCTGGTGAAACGGTCATTAATGTAGAGTGTATTAGTGAGGTGGTAGAACCTGTGTATATCGTAACGGTAAAACGAGGAGAACATAAATTAAAAGGTATGTGGAACGCTAATAAGAAAGATTGGGTACTATCTCCTAAATATAACAGTTTAAGATTATTATCAAACCTATATAGTTGTAAATTTCAGTTAGAGAAAAATGGTCTATTTGGCATTATTAGTTTGGATAATAAAGTAATCAGTAAGCCAGCTTTTGACAGTATCTACAGAGTGAAAGGTAAATTAGTAGAAGTAGGAGTAAAAAATCCTATAACAATGAATCAAGATGTGTTCTTTATAAACTTAGACACTAAAGAGGAGTATTGTGAACTTTCAGCATCACTTATACAGAAACAAGGCTTACCATCAGCCTAGATAGAAGGATTAACTTTAATGAGGACAAGATATTATGACAAATGAGCTAGCATATAACTTAACAGAATTGCGCTCAAGTGACACTAGTGAGGCAAAAAGATATTTCTCCAAATATTCAGAAATATATAGATTACGTGTAGCTTACAATGGAAAAGAAGGCATGATAGGGGTGGGTTGGCATAAGATGTATTTAAAATTAAATAGGCCAAATCAAAGCAGCGAAGTGCGTATTTTTTTATTAAAAAAGATTGAGTCTTACTCTATAACAGAAGTAGATTCTACACACAGAGTTTTAAAATTATGGCTACGAACGGGCGAGATAATAAGTTTCTGTTTTGTAGGTGAGGATCTAAAAACCTTGTTGAAAATATTAAGTAGAATTCAATATAATTAAATGATGATTAATCCATTTTTGCGCATTACAAGCACACAAGGCAAGCAGTACTTATTGAATATCAATTACATTGTTTGTGTAGAACGATTAGATAATAATCAGTTTGCTATTCACTTGCCTAATGATATTATAGTAACTTCTATCAATGTAGATAAGTTATTGGATAATTTATATTTATAATTTTTTTGATAACTAATTCTGTTCTAGTAGGATTTTGAACCTTTGATTTCATATAAACAAGGGGCTTGTTCGAGTACGCTTCGGGTTTTGTTCGGGTTTACTATGTCAAAACCGCATTGGGGCTAACTTTTCCCGAACAAACCCCGAACAAACTCCTTATAATTATAGAAATAAAAAGTAACAATGCTATTGTATATAAGGGATGAGATAGGATTTTTAAAAGATTATATATGGGCAAATGTGGTCACTAAAGGTTATTTTAGGTTTTAATATACCTGATTTCAAATTTAAAGAATGAAAAAGTTTATCAAAATGATAAGAAGATACTCTGAAAAGTGAAAAAATAAAAAGGGGAATCTTTTCAGATCCCCCTTGGACTAGTGATTATGGAATCGAGTAAACCCATAATGTACATCCGTAAATATATCATTTTAAATTGGTTTTATCTCCTTAATATTTTTTAAAGTAGTATATTAAATTAATGAACAGAATTGATTCGAAATAATCTATATTTTTTAGATAATAGATATATTGTTTTTATTTATAGAACGAATGTCTTTATTTTTTAATGAGCTCAACTCTTCTGTTAAGAGATTTATTCTCTTCAGAATCATTTGGTTTTAAAGGTTTTTCATCTCCCATTCCTTTTGTTTCTAGACGAGAAGTATCGACACCATTAATAGTTAAATAAGAAACCAAAGTATTAGCTCTATCTAGGGATAATTTTTTATTGTGCTCACTGTTTCCAGTATTATCTGTATGTCCTTCTATCATTAAGTTAAGAGTTGGATGGTCTAGTAATAGTTTTAAGATTTGATCCGCTATTTGTTTTCCATCGGGTTTTAAAGTTGATTTGTCAGTATCAAAATTGATATACAAGATTGATTTTCCAGTTTTATCTAACTCTATTTTCATAAGATCAGCGGTAACTTTCTCTACAGAAAGGGGCTTTAACTCTCCTTTTTCTAAAATTGTTAGATTTCCACTTTCTTCATTTAGTAATTTGAACTGTATCCATACTTCTTTATCATTAGTGCGAATTACATAGGTGCTCACTTTACTTCCAGCGGAAGGAATAGAAAACCCATATTTAAGTATTTCTTCTTTTCCTATTTTATCTATAGCTTCTTGATTTATTACTTGATCATTTATTTTTATTCCGCCTAAAGCTATTATTGCTTTGTCATAGCTGTTTTCTACTTCTAGGCTATTAAATCTAGCGTTATCTTTTGCTCTGTTTTTTTCAATTGATATGTTGTAGGTTTTTCCTTCTATTGGTATAAGTTCTCCTTTAATAGCGAAGTATTGTTTGTCAAAGTTATTAAAGTCATTAGGGTTAGGTTGCCCTTTCCAGCTACTGCAATAACCATAACAGTAGTTCTCAGGTGGTAATAAAAAAGGGAATGTACCAATAGACTCTTGTGTAATAGGTAGTGTATTGACATCAAAATGTTTCACGGAGTTTTCTTTCTTTTCTTCTGATACAATGTCAATAGTTTGCTTTTCATTGGTTTGTTGTTTTTGTTCCTTTGAACCACATGAAAATAGCGCAAATGCTAGGCTTAAACAGATAAGTGACTTTTTCATATTTATTGTTGTTTTACTTAGAAAAATATAGCTAATGTACTTAATTTTTATATATGAAAATCGGGGTATAATAAGGCTAAAAAAGAATTTGTTTTTCGATGTTTTTCTTTTGTTCTAACTGTTTTCTAATGGAGGATTAAATTTCTCTAATACAATTTACTGGCTTGATTTATGCTTTAGTTTTGTATTAAAATCAGAGCGATGAATATACTTTTAATTGAAGACGAAGTAAGTGTATCTAATTTTATTAGAAAAGGGCTAGAAGAAAGTCAGCATCAGGTTGTATTTGCCTACGATGGTATGATAGGACTACAGCTCGCTATGGAACAAGATTTTGATATGATCATCTTAGATGTGATATTACCACATATTAATGGATTCGAAATTTGTCAACAAATAAAAAAGTACAAAAGTGAAATTCCTATTTTAATGTTGACAGCTTTATCTACATTGAATGATAAAGTTAAAGGATTTAATATGGGAGCAGACGATTATTTGACTAAGCCTTTTCACTTTGAAGAGCTTCTTCTTCGAATAAAAGCATTATCTCGTCGCATTTCTATCAGTATGCCCACCCTCGAATATAGGGCAGGGGATTTAGTGATGAATATTTACAAAAAAACAGTAACTAGAGGGGATAAATCAATTATTCTTACTCAAAAAGAATATACCCTATTAGAGTATTTTTTGGTCAATAAAAATAGGGTGCTTACCAGAACACAAATAGCAGAAGCAGTTTGGGGAATAGGATTTGACAGAGGAACAAATCTTATAGATGTATATGTCAATTATGTAAGACGTAAGATAGATAAGCAATATGACACACAACTTATACATACTGTTATAGGTATGGGATATATCTTAAAAGATGAGATATGAAAATACGCAATAGACTATCGCTACAGTTTTCGGGCTTATTTGCTATCTTATTGTGCAGTGTATTAGTAACAGTTTATGTTATTGTATCATCGCATTGGCAGAATACATTTTTTAAACAATTAGAAGATAGAGCTTTTACAGTAGGTCATAATTATTTAGCGGAAGATAATTTTACAAAGGCCGAATTTGATGAGGTCTTGCGTAAGTATCCTCGTACACTACCTCATGAGAAAATTAGAATTTATGATATTCACCTCGGTCCTACTTTTATTGAGGAAGGAGATTTGAAGTGGGATAAGTATATTCTAGAAGAAGTTATATCTAAAAAGAAAATTTACTTTAAACAAGGTGAAGAGTATGTCGTAGGTATTTTTTACAGAGATAATTCCGGAGATTTCATCATAATGGCTAAAGCTACAAATGATAAAGGTGCTGCAGCTTTATCACAATTGAGAACTGTCATGCTTATTAGTTTAGTGATAGCACTGGTTATTACTTTTTTTCTCTCTCGTTTATTTGCTGGTTATTTCTTAATTCCTATTACTCGAATCAATAAATATTTTGCTAAAAAAAACATTAATACACTATTTCAACCAATTCCTACCAAAGATATGTCAAAAGATGAAATACGAATATTAAGTGAAACTATTAATGATTTGTTTATTCGTGTTCAAGAGTCTTTTGATAACCAACAGGCCTTTGTATCTCATGCTTCTCATGAATTAAAAACGCCAATTGCTTCTTTAATGGGAAATGCAGAAATTGCTTTGCGTCAAACTCGAACGAATGAAGAATATGTAAAAGTATTGCAAGGAGTAGTGAACGACGCTGTGCATATGGATCAAATGATAAATAATTTATTAGCCTTATCGCAACTGGATAGTTCTGTCTATCCTTTGTATAGACATGTATTTGAGGATTTTTGGTGGAGGATGATTGACCATATTATAGCAGCAAAGAAAGATTTGAATTTAGTATTACAAATAAATACAGAAGAAGATCTGCACGAGCTTTTCTTTAATGGTAATAGTAATTTATTAGAATTAGCATTGTCAAATATTATTTTAAATGCTAGTAAGTTCTCGCATAATAAGCCTATCGAAGTTATTTTAAAAACAGACGATGCTAATATTATTATTGCCATTAAAGATTCAGGTATAGGTATTAAAAAAGAAGATATTGATAAACTTTTTCTTCCTTTCTATCGCTCTAGTAATGCATTTGGTATAAAAGGTACTGGGCTAGGATTGTCACTTGCTTCTAAAATAGTTCATTTGCACAAAGGAAAACTATTGATAGACTCTGAGTTAGGTAAAGGAACTAATGTTACAGTTATGATACCGAAATTAAAGTAATAGATTATCATAGAATTAATTAAGGATTAGCACTTTTTATTTTGTTGGGGTATCCATAAGTTGATTGAATAATCCTCATCTCTTGTTATGAGCTAGATATAACGTAAAATATAGAGTAGAGCTTTTCTGATTTTTAGCGATATGGCTATACTTAAAATAGTTTTCACGATAATAATTTAGATTAATAAGGATAATTAATTATATATAATCCTATGAACCCTATGAATTATTTATATTTCTTCATGTTGTATGGAAAAACCTAATGATTTTTTTGATTTATTGTTTTGATCCAGAGTTTTATTTATGAAAAATACTTGATATTAAAATTTTTTAATGAGCTTTTAATCTCGTTTTCATATCTTTTTAATGACTACCTAATTTGGCTAAAATAGATTTGTCCTGTAGTAAAAATTATTCAACAAATTTATTTATGCATACTATAAAAAGATCAATACTGTCTTTAGCATTGATACTGTCTTGTACGTTAATAAGCTATGCACAAGAAAAGAAATCAGCTATTATTGTTAGAGATGCCGAAACACTTGTTCCTCTTCCAGGAGTCACTATTGAAAATATCACAAAAGATGAGGTGGGTTTTACACTGGAAGATGGTTTATATGAAGTAGTGGATATCGACCAAAAAGATGTCAAATTGCGTATCACTTATCTTGGGTATAGTGATAAATTAATTACATTAAAAGCGGGGGAATATCCTATGTATATCGATTTGGATGTAGAGGATAATTTGCTTGAGGGAATAGTTGTGACAGGATATACTAAGCAATCTCGTGCTAAAACAACTGGAGCAGTAAGTAAAATAGAAGCACAAGCAATTAATCAATCTCAGGTGAGTGCTATGGATCAAGCATTACAAGGACAAGTAGCAGGACTTTATGTGGCTTCACCCTCTGGTCAACCAGGTACACCTGGTAGGGTGACTATTCGAGGAATTGGCTCTTTGCAAGATGAAAATACTAATCCTCTTTATGTACTTAATGGTATGCCTATTTCGCCTGCAAGTTTCACCGCATTGAACCCTGATGATTTTGAGGATATAACAGTCTTAAAAGATGCTGCTGCAACTGCTCAGTACGGTTCTAGAGGTGCAAATGGAGTAATAGTAATTACCTCAAAGAAGGGAAGAAATGATGTAGATGGACTTAGAGTAATCTATCAAACTCAGTATGGTTACTCACAAGCAAACAATAGTAAATGGGATATGATGAATACAAGTCAGCGTCTCCAGTTTGAAGAAATCTTGCAAGATCAAGATTTGCCAGGTTGGGCATATTCACGTAATAATCCTTATAAAATTATTAATGGTGTAGAAGTTGCTAAAACTGAGGCAGATTATATTGAAGGAGATCGTCGATTGGCTGAAATTAGACAAACGAATATCGATTGGAAAAAGAAATTGCTTCGAAGAGGTATTAATCAATCACATAATTTGAGTTTCCAAGCAGGTAATAAGACTACTCAACACTATACATCCCTTAACTATTTTAAACAAGAGGGAGTACTGTATAATTCTGGGATAGAAAAATTCAATGTGAATAGTAATATTCATCATCACTCAGGAAGGCTAACTACAGATTTCTTTATTAATCTAGCTAATATTAATAGTCAGAGTTCTGAGTCAGATTTTGATGTTAGTGAGACTAATCCTGTTGCATCTATGTATTTCGCATTGCCATATGAAAAACCTTATGATAAAAATGGAATACTTACACCTGGTACAAATAGGTTTGGTACAAATGCATTATCAATGTATAATGATGTTAGTCGCAAAGAAAAGCAACAAAAAGGGATGTTAGCAGGGAATTTTTCGTTGGACGTTACAGATGATTTTAAACTCACCAGTACTATAGGTGTTGATTATACGAAGCTAAGCAATACACATATTATCAAATCAGACACATATTTTGGTCGCCTTGTTGAAGAGGGAGGTAAGGGGATGTACAGTCAAGGGGATCAAACAAATATAGGACTAATGGCAAATATCGGAGCAAATTATAAATATAGATGGGATGCTCATGAGATAGAAGCAATTGCGTTAATGGAAATGAATAGGCAAAAATATAATTATCATGGTTTTACAGGGTATGGACTAATAGATGGATTAGATAATACAGCAGGAGGTATAACACCAGGTACTCCAGAGAATGATTTTATTCCAAAAATCGAGGGAAGTGCTTCTGAGAATCTATTGTTATCTCAGTTAGCTTTACTGAGATATTCTTATGAAAATAGATTTACCTTTTCTACAAGCTTAAGAAGAGATGGTTCCTCACGTGTTCCTCGTGATAATAGATATAAATATTTTTATGCCGTAGGAGGAAGTTGGAATTTGATGGCAGAAGATTTTATGGATAATATAAATGTTATCTCATTGGCCAGAATAAGGGCTAGTTATGGTCTTACAGGAAACGCCAATGGATTTGCAAGTGATTTCGGTTATCGTCGATTATATGGACCTGGACAATATAATGGAGATACAGCGCTAACACCTATAACCCCAGGTAATAATCATTATAATTGGGAAATGAATAAAATAGTTGATATAGGAATAGAGTTTGGATTATTTGACAATAAAGTAATAGGTGAAGTTGATTTTTACAATCGTATTACCTCTGATTTATTCTTGGATCGCTCTTTATCCAATACTTCAGGTTTTGAATCAATTGCCGATAATATGGGAAAAATTAGAAATCGCGGAATAGAATTAAAACTTTCAGGGGATGTGATAAGAAGAGGTGACTTTACCTTCAATCTAGGCGTTAATTTTGCTTACAACAAGAATAAAATACTAAGCTTAGGGTCAGAAGATGAAATTATTACAGAGGATTATTCAATCCATCAGGTAGGTAAACAAATAGGTCATTTCTATATGGTGAGATGGGCAGGGGTAGATCAGCAAACGGGGGCGCCTTTATATTATGACAAAGAAGGTAATATCACAACTACTTATGATCCAGATAATGCTGTATTAGTTAAAGGAGGTTTTGATCCATCTATAAAAGGAGGGTTTACAACTAATTTTAAATACAAGAAATTAGAAGTGAGCGCACTATTTACTTTTATTAAAGGAATGTATCGTCTCAATACAGGAGAATTTTATAGAACATCGGCTGATCAGACTTATAGAGTATATAATCAATCTAGAAGTATGTTAGATATATGGCAGAATCCTGGTGATATCAGTGATCATCCTGGGGCGCAATATGCTCGTTATATCACAGATAGAGAATTGCAAAAAGCAGATTATTTAAAACTTAGAAACTTAAATATTAATTACAAGTTCACCAAGTTGGGAAGGGCTAATAAAATAGTGAAAGAGATAAATGTATTTGCACAAGGACAAAACCTAATCACTTGGACAAAGTGGAAAGGACAAGATCCTGAGGATGACAATAACTGGTATCAATATGAATATCCACTTCCTCGCATGATTACAGCTGGTGTAAAAGTAATTTTTTAAAGTAAATGACAATGATAAAAAACATATATAAAATAGGGTTAAAATTTTGCTTAGCAATTAGTTTATTTAATTTACAGAGTTGTGATAGTTTATTAGATATTGATCCTAAAGATGCAGTTGATCAACAACACATTTATAACTCTGTAAAGCAATTTGAATTTGCGGTAGTAGGAGTGTATAGTCAATTAAATTTAGACTACAATATATTACTTGGTTCTATTATGGCTGACGATTGCAATTTGGCCAGTGATAATTCAGGAGTAAATTCCTATGGTGTCAATATTAATAGATGGATATTTTCAGCCGATGATGATTTGCTACAACAGATATGGAACAGCTATTACTATAGTATTTATAAAGTAAATATACTGCTCGAAAATATTGATAATGTGCCTTTTAATTCGTCGTTGGAACAGCAAAAATTACATGAGTTAAAAGCTGAGCTATATGGATTAAGAGTATTGATTCATTTTGAGTTACACCGAATATTTGGGCAATCTGAATATTTAGGAACTAATGCTACTACTATACCTTATAAAACGAACTCTGATATATTTGAAAAACCTTCGAAATTTTTAATAAGTGATTTTTACAATAAGCTTTGGGATGATTTAAGTATAGCGGAACTAGAGAGAGGGGGAATGACAAATATTCGCCTAAACCAAGATGTGGTATATGCTTTATCGGCTCGAATTGCTCTTTATCAAAAGGATTATCAAAAGGCTATATATTACGCAACTTTACTAATTGATAAATACCCATTGGGTTTTGACAAGGAATTTGCTGGTATCTGGGAAGATACTTCAAATATTGAAGTGATTTTTAAATTAAAGAGAAATAATGATGATACTATCAGACCTAATATTTTTTGGTATGATTACAATAGTGGGAAGTACTTATACTATGCTTCACAAAAGCTGAGAGCTCAATTTGATACTAAAAATGATAAGAGATATCAATATTTTTTCGGTGAGGATAACAATGGTGTTATAAATAAATATAATGGTAGTGCTTTTAATAATCGTATCAATGATTATAAAGTATTTAGAATTGGTGAAATGTATTTAATTCGATCAGAAGCTTTTCTCTTATCAGGTAATATGCAGAGTGCTGTCGCTGATCTAAATCTACTAAGAGAAAATAGAATGAAAGAGCTAACCTTTTACACAAATATTACAATTAGTGAAATTTTGCAAGAGCGTTTTTTAGAACTCTCGTTTGAAGGACATCGCTATTTTGATTTAAAGCGTTTAGGTCTTGCTTTACAAAGAGATTTACAAGATTTAGCAACTACGTCGGATAGTCAAAAAATGGAAATACAGGATGGCATTATCAATTGCCAATTCCGCAGAAAGAAATACTAGCTAATCCTAACTTAAAGTAAGCCTATAAGTATTCGCAGAGGAATGTTTTATTTGGAAATTTAGCGTATAATAATGGGTTAAACGCCATTTTTATATATAAATAATCGCCTAGAAGTAGTAATATTTCTAGGCGATTCTACGTATTGTTTTGTTGTTTGAGGATGAGATTAGTAGATAGTAAAAGTGGACTGCATTTAAAATTGAGAATTAAGTCTTTCAAATTTGGCTAGAATTTGACAGTCAATACTTTTATTTATCTGCTCTCATATTATTCCATTGCTGTGAAATAATTTCTTATAGTGAGGATTTAAAATTTGTGATAACTTCTTCTATTTGAGTTTTAAATTCTGAGTTTATTATTTCTCCATCTTTAAAGTTTTCAAAAAAGAAAGGCAATGAGAAAGTTTCTTTAATGTTACCGCCAAAAAATGGGAAAATAGTTTTAGCACTTTCCATAACTGACGCACCACCTCTAGCCCCTGGAGAGGTAGATAATAGTAACATAGGTTTTTGTTTAAAAACATTCATATCTTCTCTCGATGTCCAGTCGAAAATATTCTTAAATGCAGTAGTAAAGGACCCATTGTGCTCTGCCAAAGCAATGATGATGATATCACTGTCTGTAAGTATTTTATTGAACTTGGTAGCGTGGGCTGGTACTCCTTCATTATTTCTATCTTGTGAGTAAATAGGCATTTCAAAATCATTTAGATTCAAGATGTTTATTTCATCATTTTGGAAATAAGTAGAAATATATTTTACTAAAGCTAAGTTTATCGATGTAGAGCTATTGCTCGCTGCAAATGCTGTTATTTTCATTTTTGATATTCTTTAAATATTTTGATAGGACAAAGTTAAAGCAGTTGTGTATAAACAAAACTTAATCTAGGATAAGAAAAAACAATGTTTTTAAGTTTTTTGTCAAAAAAAGAGGGAATTTTTTTCCCCTTTTAGTTTAAATAGATGGTAATAAAAGTGTAGAGCAGTAGTGAATAAAAAGATTTATGTACAATAACATAATTATGTATAAGTAACTTTTTTAACGGATAAACTATAAAGAGTAATTTGTTAGTGTTTAATTTCTTTTTCCTTTCGACAAAAATGTTTATTTAATCATTTTTTTATAATGAGTATTTATGGAAGGCTTTTTCACCACGTTTGTAATACGCTAAATTAGTTATACTTTTAATAAGGCAAAGTTATAATTACTAGAAGATTATTGGTCAAAATTATTTCTAAGTAATAGATTTTTAGAATCAAAAAAAAATATAAAAAAGATAATAGAATCAATTCGTAAATTAATAAACTATGAAAATATTTAGTGCAGAACAGATAAAGTATTTAGATAAAGAAACTGTCGATAATCAGTACATTTCTTCATTTAAACTAATGGAACGCGCAGCAACAAAAATAGTAGAAGCCTTATCTGAACGTCATAAATTGTACCACAATAATTTTGTCATACTTTGTGGAAAGGGCAATAATGGAGGAGATGGTTTAGCGATTGCACGATTATTAAAAGAAGCAGGAGCATTTGTAAAAGTATATTTATGGCAAACCAAAAAATATAGTCCTGATAATAGTCAAAATCAGGAGATGCTAGAGGAGTTAGGAGTAAAGGTAGAGAAGTTTTTGCCGACTAAACATAAGATAGCACTAAAGTCAACAGATATTATTGTGGATGCTCTCTTTGGAGTTGGATTAACAGAGAAATTAGATGAAGAATGGGGAATGTTTTTAAATGAAATCAATAGTGTAAGCTGTATGGATCGCATTGCAATTGATATTCCTTCAGGTCTGATGTCAGATGTGAAAATAGCAGATAATGCTCCAGTGTTTAAAGCAAATATTGTCTATACTATACAAGCTCCTAAACTAGCGCTACTGTTACCACAGATAAAAGAAATTGCTTCTGACTTTAGAGTAGTAGATATTAATCTTGATGCCGAGGCTATTGATAAAATTGATACAACTCATTACTATATTGATAAAGAGTATGTTCAAGCAAAACTAATACACCCTAATAAATTTTCGCATAAAGGTCAGTTTGGTCATGCCTTAATTGTTGGAGGGAGCTATGGTAAAATAGGTTCAGTAGTTTTAGCTAGTAAAGCAGTCTTAAAAATTGGCGCTGGATTATCTACTGCTTATTTACCAAAGTGTGGATATACCATTTTGCAAACAGCTGTACCAGAGGTAATGTGTGAGACAGATAATAATGATGAGGTTATAAGTGCTTTCCCTAATACCGTTGGATATAAAGCAATAGGTATAGGGATAGGCCTAGGACAACACAAAGATACACAAGCAGCCTTTAAAAACTTCTTGAGTAAGAAAGAAGAAATAGCATTAGTATTAGATGCCGATGCACTGAATTTATTAGCTCTAGATAAGGATTTATTATCCTTGTTGCCATCAAATACTATCTTGACTCCACATCCAAAAGAATTAGAAAGATTAATTGGAACTTGGCAAGATGATTTTGATAAAATGGAAAAGGTAAAGGAAATTTCAAAAAAACTAAATATTATCTTCGTTGTGAAAGGAGCTCATAGTGAAGTAGTACTCCCCTCAGGTGATATTTATTTTAACTCTACTGGAAACTGGGGGATGGCTACTGCGGGTAGTGGTGATGTATTGACAGGAATTTTAGTAGGACTACTAGCGCAAGGCTATTCAGCAGATAAAGCTGCTATAATGGGGGTATACCTTCATGGATTGTCTGGAGATATTGCAAGTGAGTCGATAAATCCTCATAGTATTATGGCAAGTAATCTTATAGATTATTTGAATTTAGCTTATCACAGCCTCAACAATTAATATGATTATTATAAATGCGAATATTTTAACTATTTTATTCTTGTTTTGTGATTTTATGTATAATATATTTGCAACTGCAAAGCAAGTACTAATAGTGGGGACTTTATTACTTGTAAAAATGTGTTCGCTTGTGTGATTCGTATTGAATTGTTTTTTTAAGTGATTCAAATAACATAAGCATAGATTAAAGGCTTTCTGTAAGGAAAGCCTTTTTTTTGTGATGGCTTACTCATTTTTTTTTATTCTAGATGCAAGATTTTAAAAAGTTGAGGTTTATATAAGTGTAGTTATCATTGAAATCTTGTTTATTTACGATATAAAAAGGCTTGTGTTTTTAGTAGGTGAAAGTATAAAGTCGTTGAAAGATAGATAAATAAGATAAAATTGGTTGAATAAAAGCTAGATAATAAAGGAGGGTAGTAGAAAATATTTATCAATTATTACTTAGTAATACTTTGTTATATAAGATTAGGAGCTTGTATTATTAAAATGTTAATAATGCTTTTAATCAATAGTGCAGGTAGTAAGTATTAACCTAAATATTATTACTTTTGCCGATATTTTATAAGGTATATAAAGTATTTATAATAAGAATGTCATTATATTACTTATGATATCGTTATAATTAAGATAAAGAAAATACAATACTGTGTATGGAATTGGGAAAGAAAGTACACGATTTGTGGATATTACGATTTTAAATAGTGATATTGCAAAATTGTATTAGTTAAATATGCTATTTACTATTTTTAATAAAAAATAGATATTTTGTAGTATTTAGTTGATGATTAACATAATTATCAATGAATTGTCGAATGTTAATGTATATTTAATATTTGATAATAGATAAAGGAAAAGTTGTGAAAAGAAAGATGGTTTATTATTTGTATAATTCATCTATAATAAACTAATAATAAAGATTACTATGAAAATAGGGATAACATTTAGTGCATTTGATTTATTGCATGCAGGACACATAAAAATGTTGGAGGAAGCAAAAAGACAATGTGACTTTTTAATTGTAGGATTGCAAACAGATCCAACACTTGACAGACCAGAGAAGAACAGACCGACGCAGACAGTAGTAGAGCGTTATATACAACTAAAAGGATGTAGATTTGTAGATGAAATCGTTCCTTATGCTACAGAACAAGATTTAGAAGATATATTGCGTTCTTTTAAGATAGACGTACGTATTTTAGGAGATGAATATAAAGATAAAAACTTCACAGGTAGAGCATATTGTGAAGAGAAGGGTATAGAATTACACTTTAATAGTCGTGATCACCGTTTTTCTAGTAGTTCATTACGTAAAGTAGTAGCTGAAAAGGAAAATAGCAAAGTGGTAAAAATTGGTTAAAAGGATATAGAATTACTGTTTTAAGTGATTGTATTTGATATTGAGCACGTTAGATTTGACTAATGTGCTTTTTTATTTTTAGGTTTAAGTTAAGGGTAATGAAATAAAAGGTAGAGCTATTTTAAGATTTTAAAAATTCATAAATTGCACAAGTAAATAGATATTGTAATTTAAAAGAACATGCAAAAGATTCAAAAGATATGTTGTATAGGTGCTGGTTATGTAGGAGGCCCTACAATGGCCGTGATTGCTCAAAAGAATCCTGATATTATTGTCACTGTAGTGGATATTAATGAGCGACGAATAGCTGCATGGAATGAAGAGGATTTAGATAAATTACCTATTTATGAGCCAGGATTAGACGCTATTGTTAAGGAAGCACGAGGACGTAATTTATTTTTTGATACGGATGTCGATAAAGCAATAGATGAGGCAGATATGATTTTTATCTCTGTAAACACGCCTACGAAAACCTATGGCAAAGGCAAAGGAATGGCTGCGGATTTAAAGTATATCGAATTATGTGCTAGACAAATTGCTAGAATTGCGAAAACAGATAAGATTGTTGTAGAAAAATCTACTTTACCAGTGCGTACTGCTCAAGCTATAAAGAGAATTTTAGATCAAACTGGTAATGGTGTAGAATTTCAGATTTTATCTAATCCTGAGTTTTTAGCAGAAGGTACTGCTATAAATGATTTACTTTTTCCGGATCGTGTCTTAATAGGAGGTACTCCAAGTGAAAAAGGTAAGGAAGCTATCGCTAAGTTGAGTCAAATTTATGCTTCTTGGGTGGCATCAGATAAGATTTTGACTACTAATTTATGGTCTTCTGAATTATCTAAATTAACTGCTAATGCTTTTTTAGCGCAACGCGTATCTTCTATTAATGCTATATCAGAGTTGTGTGAAGCATCAGGAGCAGATGTCAATGAAGTAGCTAGAGCAATAGGGGCAGATAGTCGTATCGGTAGTAAGTTTCTGCAAGCATCTGTTGGTTTTGGAGGTTCATGCTTTCAAAAGGATATTCTTAACCTTGTCTATATTGCTAAATCATTTGGATTAGAAGAAGTGGCAGATTATTGGGAACAGGTCATTATAATGAATGATCATCAGAAAAGACGTTTTGCAGAAAAGATTGTAGCAACTCTATTTAATACTGTTAATGAAAAGAAAATAGCCTTTTTAGGTTGGGCATTTAAGAAAGATACAAATGATACGCGTGAATCAGCTGCCATATTTGTTGCTAATGAACTTATAGAAGAGCAAGCAACTATTCATGTATATGATCCTAAAGTTAGCTATCAACAAATGTTGGCGGATTTAGAATATTTGAATACACGAACATCCTTAGAGAATCAAGAGCGTATATTTTCTTATAGTGATCCTTATCAAGCTTTAAGAGGAGCGCATGGTATTGCTATTCTGACAGAATGGGATGAATTCAAATCTTATGATTGGAACTATATATATAGTATTGTACAAAAACCTGCATTTGTATTTGATGGCAGAGGTCTTCTGGATAAAAAACAATTAGAAGAAATAGGCTTTGAAGTTTATAGTATTGGTAAAGGTACTATCTAATTTGGTGTAAGTACTTTGTTTTATAAGTAAATTTATAATAGGGCGTAAAAAAAGCCCAAGTATTGATTTATGATACTTGGACTCAGCGTTAGTAAAGGAATTAATTATAGTCAAAGTAATTTTAAATAAACTACCTTAAATATTATAGTCAAAAATTACAATTGTTATATAATAGCAGAACTAAAATTACGTTTTGATTATATAATATAAGAATATTGATTAGTTAATGCTCTGGGGTAATTGAATAGCATATAACTTAATAGTCTTTTTGAAGAAAAGAAATGATGGTACTTTCTTGAGTAATTTTTTGATGTGATAATTCTCGTTAAGCAATTTTAAATGCAATTGATAAGGTAGTGATTCGATATGTATTACATCTTTGCCATGTTTTTTTGCTTGCTCAATTTGAACCATGATTTTATTATACTCTTGCTGTATATCAAAATGATCAGCGTTTGTAGGTGAAACTGTTTGCATGTGATATAAGTGTTTTATTAGGTAGTTATGTCTTACAAATATATAATTCGTTTTGAATATTAAATAGTGGTAAATATTAAGTTTTTGGTGTTTTTACAACTTTAACTTAGTTTTGTTATTTATTTGTTTTTGTGTTTTATGTTTAATATAATTGCTGTTTTGTGTGGTAAGTTTTAATAATAATAATTTTTTTGTTAAAAAATATGTATTGTTTGTTTTGTGTTGTATTTTGTCATTTTAAGTGATTGTAAATTTAGACGTCAAATCACTGTTGGTTATTTAGAATTATTATAATTAAAACATGAGAGAACTTGACATTTTATCTATTGTTAGAAGATGATTTATTGCTTTTGAATTTTGAAATAGTTGGAAGAGCTATTAAACTTTAATATTTTGTAGTATATAAATGTGAAATGATATTTAAAATGTATTATATATATAGTAAATATACTACGTGT
>NZ_BAEX01000025.1 GCF_000246945.1 Myroides injenensis M09-0166 | reverse complement strand
TTTTTTATTATATTCTATAATACATTACGTAACAATGTTCATTTAGTCTATTTCACGATTTCAATATGACTTTCAGAAACTTTTGTTATTGGCAAATAGTGTTTTTTTCCTTCCACTAATAAACATAAGTAGATGTTATCGATAGAAATCACATATCCTTCAAGTCCATCAATACGCACTAACTGCCCAAGCTCTAAATTCTTACGTGCATAAAAAGAATACAACAATCTTGTCACAACATCTTTTGCTCCTAACCCTAAGGATAGAGCTACAGTTAAGAGAATAGCTCCCACTATAATAGATATATTATTAGTGATAATATCAGTATTAATACCTATTTGATTTAAGGTTGTAATAAAAACAAATACAAGTATTAAATAGAAAAGTATATTACCTATCATTCTAGCACCACTAAAATCTACAGCTTTAAGCACACCTACAATTGCCTTCTTAATCCAAGTGGCAAAATATAGACCACCCACAAAAATTAATAACGCTACAAATACTTGTGGAATGTAAAGCATTAAGTTACCTATTTCCTTAGATACAATAGACAGCCCAAATAACTCAGCACCTACTACTATCATAAGAAAGACTAAAAATATTTTTACAAAAAATATTAAAACAACATCTACCTTAATGGTAATATTCGTCTTAGCTAAAAACTCATTATCATTCAACAGTCCTTGAACCTTATCAAGTCTAATGAATCTAAATATTTTTCGCAATAGATAAGCGAAAAATTTAATTAACATCCAGCACAATACTATATATCCTGCTAGTAACAAAAACCCAATCACACCTCGTATAAGAGAGCCTACTACTGAATTAATTAATTCACTCGGATACTCAAAATTAAAAAGCTCATTCATGCTTACTATTGTTATTATTTTTTATTTTCTCTATAATTTCATTTTCTTTTTTCTTATCTACCTCACCTATAAAACTTTCTAATGCTTGAGGAACCTTCACGGTATATAACTCTGACACATCCAAAGAAAGCTTGATAAAGTTTAAATTATCAATAACTCTATCTTTTAGGTAGTCGGGTAACTTTTCATCCTGAAGAATTTTTTTAAAAGGATTTTCCATAATTACAACGAGTTATAAATTTCAATTATTTTTTTCTTTGCTCTGTGCAGTCTCATTTTTATTGCACTCTCCCCCATATCTAACATTAGAGCAATCTCCTTAATAGATTTATCATCCTGATATTTCATCAAGAGTATAATCTTATCTTCTGGATCTATTCTCGTTAATGATTCTTGCAGACGATCAACACTTAAAGAAAAAATTTCTTCATCTGTCACTTCGTCTTCAAGTACGTCATCGTATAAATAATCATCACTTATATTCTCTTCTTTCCTCTTTCTTTTTAAGACTAGCTTAGAATAATTGACACAATGATTATATGCAAATGAATACAACCACGTAGAAAATTTAGAATCTCCTCTAAAATTCTTTAAGTTTAAATACAACTTTACAAAGACATCTTGTGTCAAATCCTCTGCTACATCTCTCGATTCAGCAAACCCAACACATTTTGAAAAGACCTTCTGTGCGTACCTGTCGTATAGAATCCCAAATAAACTTGTATTACCACTATGAACAATAAATTGGACTAATTCCTCATCTGTCATCGTGGTAAAATTATTATTCTGCAGATTAACTTTCATATATTTTTTTTACCAGTGCAAATATAAATGCTTTTATTTTAATAATTTACCTCAATAAAAAAGGCTAAATTATTTTCGTATTTGCATTAATTTAGCAACATACTTACCGATAACATCAAACTCCAAGTTCACTGGGGTACCTACTCTGTAATATTTAAAAATAGTGTGTTCTTTTGTATACGGAATTATAGCTACTTTAAATGTATTCACACCTGAATCAACAACTGTTAAACTTGTACCGTCAATAGTAATCGACCCCTTTTCTATTGTAGTATGTATAGACTGATCATTAAACTCAAATCCAAAATAAGTACTTCCTCCAACTTCTTCTATAGAAACACACTTTCCTATATGATCGACATGCCCCTGAACGATATGACCATCTAATCTACCGTTAAACAGCATCGCTCTTTCTAAATTCACTGCTTGTCCCTCTACCCAATTACCAATAGTAGTAACTGCAATAGTTTCTTTAACTGCTGTAACAGTATAAATATCGTCTTCTATAGATACAACTGTCAAGCAAATTCCGTTATGCAATACACTCTGATCTATCTTAAGCTCATTTACAAAATCACACTTAACACTTATATGTAAATTAGTTTGATCTTTTATTATTTTTTTGATAGTACCAATGTTTTCAACTATACCTGTAAACATATCTCAATTTATTTTTATTAAATTTGCTTCAAAAGTAGTAATAATTTACACGATACTATGAACGAGAAAACAGAAAATATAAGAGTAGGTATTTCAATAGGAGATTTAAATGGAGTAGGCTGCGAAATAATACTTAAATGTTTTGAAGACAGCAGAATGCTAGAAATTTGTACTCCTATTATATTCGGTAATTCTAAACCATTATCATTCGTTAAGAAAACAATTAATAACAATACTAATATACAAGGTATCGATAGTCTTGATCAGGTTGTTCCTAATAAATTAAATGTTTTTAATTTATGGAAAGAAAACGTCAATATCAATTTTGGAACTAACGATCCTTTAATAGGTAAATACGCTATTAAATCTTTCACTGCGGCTACTGAAGCTTTAAAAAATGAAGAAATAGATGTATTAGTTACCGCGCCTATCAATAAATATAATAGTAAAGACGAAGAATTTAATTATCCAGGACATACAGATTATTTAAATGAGCAATTAGAAGGTGAAGCATTAATGTTACTAGTATGTGATAGCTTAAGAGTAGGTTTACTAACAGATCACTTACCATTACATGAGGTAGCTCAAGCAATAACACCTGAGCGTATAAAACAAAAAGTAAAAACAATTAATCAAACCTTAATAACTGATTTTAGCATTTATAAGCCAAAAATTGCTATTTTAGGACTAAATCCACACGCAGGAGATAATGGCGTTATTGGGCAAGAAGAGATTAACATAATAAAACCCGTAATACAAGAATTAAACGAAGAAGGTATATTGATTTCAGGACCTTTTGCAGCTGATGGTTTTTTTGGGTCAGAGACTTACAAAAAATTTGATGCTATTTTGGCGTGTTACCACGACCAAGGATTAGCTCCTTTCAAAGCATTATCATTCGGAAGAGGTGTCAATTTCACTGCTGGACTAAACAGAATAAGGACCTCACCTGATCATGGTACTGCATATGAAATAGCAGGAAAAGGGATTGCAGATGCTACATCTTTCAGAGAAGCAATCTATGCAGCAATAGATATTTATAAGAATAGATATAACAATATTGAAGCAGCATCCAATCCTTTAGAACCGCAAGAAAAGAATTTAGCACAAAAAAAATTTGATAACTAGCTTGTAATAATAATAATTTTTTATCTTTGCACGCTCAAATCATGTATTTCATGAATAGTGAAAAAAAACTTTTAATTCCTTTTTCAGGATTAAAAAATGGAGAGCATCGTTTTGATTTTCACGTAGAAAATGATTTCTTTGAACAATATGATTTCACAGATTTCAACAAAATTGATGTAGATATAGTCGTTCTTTTAAATAAAAAAACCACACTCCTAGAGTTACACTTTGAGAGTAATGGTATTGTAAACGTCCCTTGCGATGTTACTAATCAAGACTTTGACATGCCTATCAGCAATGAAATTGACTTGGTAGTAAAATTTGGAGAAGAATACAATGATGATCATGATGAGATATTAATTATTCCATTTACAGAACATCAAATAAGTGTATCGCAATATATATATGAAATGATTGCGTTATCAATTCCTCAAAAAAGAGTTCATCCAGGTGTATTAGATGGAACATTAGAATCAGAAGCATTAGATATTTTAGGATATTATGATGACGAAGATGATGATGAATTCACAGATGAAGACGATTTAGATGATCAAGAGAATATTGAAAATGAAGAAATAGACCCTCGTTGGGCAGAATTAAAAAAACTATTAACGGATAAATAATATAGTAAAATGGCACATCCTAAGAGAAAGACCTCGAAAACAAGAAGAGATAAAAGAAGAACTCACTACAAAGCAGTAGCTCCAACTATCGCTACTTGTCCAGTGACAGGTGAAGCTCATTTATTCCACAGAGCATACTGGCATGAAGGAAAACTTTACTACAGAGGTCAAGTTGTTATCGACAAAACAGCTGCAGTAGAAGCATAAGCTTGAGAAAAGTTAAAATTAAAACTCTCACAATGTGTGAGAGTTTTTTTTTGGGTTAAAAAAAGCATTATAAAGACTTTATGAGCCTTAAATAGCTCGATTTGTTTTTTTTTTGTAATTTTCGCTTCTTTTTGGAATGTTTTTTAAAGTAAAGCAACACCATATGACAAAAATACACGCAGCCATTACTGCTATCGGTTGTTACCTACCAGAGGATAAGCTAACCAATGCAGACCTTGAGAAAATGGTGGATACTAACGATGAATGGATAACCTCTCGAACGGGAATTAAGGAAAGAAGAATTCTAAAAGTACCAGGAGAAGGTTCTTCATATATGGCTATAAAAGCCGCAGAAAATTTAATTGAAAAATCAGGAATTGATCCAAAAGAGATTGATCTAGTTATCTTAGCTTCGGCTACTCCTGATATGCCAGTAGCAACTACAGGTGTTTATGTAGCTTCAAAAATTGGTGCAACAAATGCATTCTCTTTTGACTTACAGGCAGCTTGTTCTAGCTTTCTATATGGAATGTCTGTTGCCTCAGCTTATATAGAGTCTGGTAGATATAAAAAAGTACTACTTATCGGATCAGATAAAATGTCTTCGATTATTGACTATACTGACCGTGCTACATGTATTATCTTTGGAGATGCAGCTGGTGCTGTATTATTCGAACCTAATACTGAAGGTTATGGAGTACAAGATGAATATTTAAGAAGTGACGGTATAGGCAGATCATTCTTAAAAATAGAAGCTGGTGGATCTATACTACCTGCTAGCGCAGAAACGGTAGCAAACAAGCAACACTACGTTTTTCAAGATGGAAAAACTGTCTTCAAATACGCTGTATCAAATATGGCTGACGTGAGTGAGAAAATTATGCAGCGCAATAATCTTAATCACGAAGACGTAACATGGTTAGCTGCACATCAAGCAAACAAAAGAATTATTGATGCTACAGCTCACAGAATGGGATTAGATGATTCTAAAGTTCTGATGAATATAGAAAGATACGGCAATACAACTTCGGCCACTTTACCATTACTACTTTGCGACTATGAAAAACAACTTAAAAAGGGCGATAATATAATTTTCGCTACTTTCGGAGGAGGTTTTACATGGGGTGCAATCTATTTAAAATGGGCATATAATAAAGAATAAAAAAACAACTAACCAATACATTAGGTATGGACATTAAAGAAATTCAAAATTTAATTAAGTTCGTAGCCAAGTCAGGTGCTACAGAAGTAAAATTAGAAATGGATGATTTCAAGATCACCATCAAAACAACTGAAACTGGAAACACTGAAACTACTTACATTCAACAAGTACCAGTAGCATCAGGAATGCCACAAGCAAATGTTGCTCCAGCTGCCCCAGCTCCAGCTCCAGCTACTACAGCAGAAGTACAAGCTGATGAAACATCTAAATTCATCACAGTTAAATCTCCAATTATCGGAACATTCTATAGAAAACCAGCTCCAGATAAGGATGCTTTTGTAGAAGTAGGTAAAACAATAAAAACAGGAGATGTAGTTTGTGTTATTGAAGCAATGAAACTTTTCAACGAAATTGAATCTGAAATTTCAGGTAAAATCGTAAAAGTATTAGTAGATGATGCTTCTCCAGTAGAATTTGATCAACCATTGTTCTTAGTTGATCCATCTTAAGAAATTTTCAAAACAACAACGCTTCACTTTATTTAATTTACTTACTTATAAAGTGAAATCACTAAAGTACAATTAAAATTTCAAGAGATGTTTAAAAAGATATTAATCGCAAATAGAGGTGAAATTGCCTTACGTGTCATTAGAACATGTAAAGAAATGGGGATAAAAACCGTGGCAGTTTATTCAACGGCTGATGCAGACAGTTTACATGTGCGTTTTGCAGATGAAGCAGTATGTATTGGACCAGCACCAAGCAACCAATCTTATTTGAAAATTTCAAATATTATTGCAGCGGCAGAGATCACAAATGCAGATGCTATACATCCAGGATATGGATTCCTATCAGAAAATGCTAAATTCTCTAAAATCTGTCAAGAACACGGAGTAAAGTTTATCGGTGCTTCTCCAGAAATGATTGAGAAAATGGGTGATAAAGCTACGGCTAAAGAAACCATGAAAAAAGCAGGAGTACCTACAGTACCAGGATCTGATGGGTTACTTGAATCTCTTGAACACGCTAAAGCAACAGCAAAAGAGATTGGATATCCAGTAATGATGAAAGCTACAGCAGGTGGTGGTGGAAAAGGAATGCGCGAAATCTTCAAAGAAGAAGACCTTACCAAAGCATGGGAAAGCGCAAGACAGGAAGCTGCAGCTGCATTTGGAAATGATGGTATGTATATGGAAAAACTTATTGTTGATCCAAGACATATTGAAATTCAAGTAGTAGGAGATAAATATGGTAAAGCATGTCACTTATCTGAACGCGATTGTTCAATTCAAAGACGTCACCAAAAATTAACTGAGGAAACTCCTTCTCCATTTATGACTGACGAATTAAGACAGAAAATGGGAGAAGCTGCGGTACGTGCTGCAGAGTACATTAAATACGAAGGAGCTGGAACTATTGAATTTTTAGTAGATAAAGATCGTAATTTCTATTTTATGGAAATGAACACTCGTATTCAAGTTGAACATCCAATTACTGAACAAGTAATTGATTACGATTTGATTAGAGAGCAAATTTTAGTAGCTGCAGGGACACCAATATCTGGTAAAAACTACACACCTAAAATGCACGCTATCGAGTGTCGTATTAACGCAGAAGATCCATTTAATGACTTTAGACCCTCTCCAGGTAAAATTACAACATTACATACTCCAGGAGGTCATGGTGTAAGATTGGATACTCACGTATATTCAGGCTATACAATCCCACCAAATTATGACTCTATGATCGCTAAGTTAATTACAACTGCTCAAACTAGAGAAGAAGCAATTAACAAAATGAGACGTGCATTAGATGAGTTTGTAATTGAAGGAATTAAAACTACTATTCCTTTCCACAGACAATTAATGGATGATCCAAATTATATTGCTGGTAATTATACTACAGCTTTTATGGATACATTCAAAATGAAACCATTAGAAGAAGAATAATTGATACTGAAAGACCTACAATGTAGGTCTTTTTTTTTATCACTAAAAGTGTAATAAAATAATCTTTGATTAGCACCTATAAGTTAAAAAACTATTAATCAATAATTTAACCTTATAAGACTCATCTCACAAGCTTTAAAAAAAAATATAATATTTTTTTTGAAAAAATTAAAAATTCTTAAAAACAAACGCTATATTTGAACATAATTTTTTATTTTAATACAATGCAAACAGGCGTAGTTAAGTTCTTCAATGAAGACAAAGGATTCGGTTTTATCACTAATGATGCAACTAAGCAAGACATTTTTGTTCACATCACTGGATTAGTAAGCAAAAATATTGAGCAAGGTGACAAAGTTTCTTATTCTGAAGAGAAAGGAAAAAAAGGAATTATTGCAACAGAAGTTACAATTATTGAAGGTTAATAAATCATCATATAATTACCAAAATTTCAAAGCCATCTTATAATATAAGATGGCTTTTTTTATACCATTATACTCTATTTTGAATTAGTCTAATTACATATTTGACTCA
The DNA here is from genome assembly GCF_000246945.1 of Myroides injenensis M09-0166. Taxonomy (GTDB): domain Bacteria; phylum Bacteroidota; class Bacteroidia; order Flavobacteriales; family Flavobacteriaceae; genus Flavobacterium; species Flavobacterium injenense. The sequence continues at coordinate 29,031 of NZ_BAEX01000025.1, read as the reverse complement.
TTGCCCATCTTGAGCCAACTCCAACAAACCCAAAGCTTTGTAATACCACAATGAGGCATTATATTTGTATGTTGTATTAACATAAATACTAAATATATGCAATTAAGTCAACTCGATTTCATACCAATTTTAATGCAAATAGCCTTAGCCGCAGGGTTTGTGTCTATGACTATTTGGGTATCAGGCAAATTAGGACCTAAGAAACATTCGAAAATCAAAGATAGTACTTGGGAATGTGGGTTAGAATCACTTGGAAGTGCACGCATACCATTTAATGTAAAATATTTCTTAGTAGCCATTTTATTTGTTTTATTTGATGTTGAAGTAATCTTCCTATATCCTTGGGCTGTAAATTTCCAAGAGCTTGGATGGGATGGTTTTGCTAAAATGGGAATATTCTTATTTCTATTGTTAATAGGTTTACTATACGAATTCAAGAAAAAAGGTCTTGAGTGGGACTAAAAAGTTAAAGAGATGAGCGACAAAAAATATAATATGGCAGAAGCTCCTGAAGGTTATGTAGGAGAAGGCTTTTTTGCAACAAAATTGAGTTCTGTAGTTGGTTTAGCTAGAGCTAACTCTATGTGGCCACTTCCTTTTGCTACTTCATGTTGTGGTATTGAGTTTATGGCTACTATGGCAGCGACTTACGACGTAGCTAGATTTGGATCAGAGCGTATGAGCTTTTCGCCTAGACAAGCGGATATGTTAATGGTAATGGGAACTATTTCTAAAAAAATGGCACCTATCCTTAGACAAGTTTATGAACAAATGGCTGAGCCTAAGTGGGTAATTGCTGTTGGAGCATGTGCATGTTCAGGTGGAATATTTGATACTTACTCAGTTTTACAAGGAATAGATAAAGTGATTCCAGTAGATGTATACGTACCAGGATGCCCTCCGCGACCAGAACAAATTCTTGATGGTGTATTAAGACTACAAGAAATTATTAAATCAGAATCAGTAAATCGAAGAGGTACAAAAGAATATGATGATTTATTAAATTCTTACAACATTAATAAATAGAGTATGGCACTAGATAATATCACAATCAAAAATAAACTTCAAGAGCATTTTGCTGAAGGTTTAAATGATTTTCATGAACAACATGGAATGTTAACTTTTGAAGTGGACCATTCTATTTCACACAAGGTAATTCAGTTTCTGAAAGAAGATTCTGAAATGAACTTTAACTTTTTAACTGATGTTTGTGGGATTCATTATCATGAAGCCCCTGAAGATAGACAATTGTGTGTAGTATATCACATGCACAACTGGATAGATAATGTAAGAATAAGAATAAAAACTTTTTTAAACATAAAGCATCCTGTAGTAGATTCTGTTTCAGATCTATTTAAAAGTGCTAATTGGCAAGAAAGAGAAACATACGATTTTTATGGAATAATCTTTAAAAATCATCCACAGTTAAAAAGAATTTTAAATATGGATGAAATGGAATCATTCCCATTAAGAAAAGATTTTCCAATGGAAGATGCGGGACGAACTGACAAAGATGATAGATTCTTTGGTAGGACCGTTCATAACTGTTAATAGCAACTGATAAAAAAAAGGATTTATGTCAGATTTATTATTACCTCCTGAAGAGCGCTACGCTAAACTTATAGAAGAGAAGTTTCAAGAAGATGGTACAGAATTACAAATTCTGAACTTGGGGCCTACCCATCCAGCTACTCATGGAATTTTTCAAAATATTATTTTACTTGATGGAGAAAAAGTAATAGATGGAGAAGGAACTGTTGGTTACATACATAGAGCATTTGAAAAAATAGCAGAAAACAGACCTTTTTATCAAATTAATGTACTTACAGATCGCTTAAACTACTGTTCATCACCAATTAACAATACTGCTTGGTGGATGACTGTAGAAAAAGCATTGAATATAGAAATTCCAAAGCGCGTACAATATTTACGTGTAATCGTAATGGAATTAGCAAGAATTGCCGATCACATTATTTGTAGTTCAGTAATGGGAGTTGATACAGGAGCATTAACAGGTTTCTTATATGTATTTCAATATAGAGAAAAAATATATGAAATATTTGAAGAAATATGTGGTGCTCGTCTAACTACTAATATGGGTAGAATTGGAGGTTTCGAGAGAGAATGGAGTCCAAAAACTTTCCTATTAATTGAAGAATTTCTTGAAGAGTTCCCAGCAATATGGAGTGAATTTGAAGGTCTATTAACAAGAAATAGAATTTTCATGGATAGAACGATTGGAGTAGGTGGAATTTCTGCAGAAGAAGCAATTAACTTTGGTTTTACTGGTCCGAACTTAAGAGCTGCAGGTGTAGATTACGATGTACGTGTTGCATCACCTTACTGTTCTTATGAAGATTTTGATTTTGAAATTCCTGTAGGAACTAGTGGAGACTGTTATGATAGATTCTGTGTTAGAAATGCAGAAATTTGGGAAAGTCTAAAAATTATCCGCCAAGCATTAGATAAAATGCCAGAAGGTCCATTCCATGCTGATGTTCCAGAATATTATCTTCCACCAAAAGAAGATGTATACACTAATATGGAAGCATTAATTTATCACTTTAAAATTGTCATGGGAGAAGTTCCAGTTCCTGTAACTGAAATCTATCACCCAGTGGAAGCAGGAAATGGTGAATTAGGATTCTATTTGATAACAGATGGCAGTAGAACACCATATCGCTTGCACTTTAGAAGACCTTGTTTTATAATATACCAAGCGTATAATGACATAGTAAGAGGTGGAATGCTATCAGATGCAATTATCACTTTATCAAGTTTGAACATCATTGCCGGAGAATTAGATGCATAATATCATGGAGACTAAAAAATACAAACAAACTATTAATATAACAGCTGAACTAGAACAACGCATAAATGAGTTGTTAAGTCACTACCCTGCTGACAAAAAGAAATCAGCTTTATTACCAGTATTACATGCTGTACAAGATGCACATGATAATTGGTTAAGTGCTGAATTAATGGATAAAGTAGCTGAAATATTAGGAATAACACCAATTGAAGTTTACGAGGTTGCAACATTTTATACAATGTACAACCTAAAGCCAGTAGGAAAATATATGTTTGAATTCTGTTTAACTTCTTGCTGTGGAATAAGAGGTGCAGATGATATACTTGAATACACTTGTGAAAAACTTGGTATCAAACCAGGTGAAACAACTGAAGATGGTATGTTTTCAGTTGTAGGTGTACAATGTTTAGGTGCTTGTGGATACGCTCCAATGATGCAAGTGGGAGATTTTTACAAGGAACACTTAACAGAAGAAAAAATAGATCAAATCATCGAAGATTGCAGAGCAGGAAAAGTAATTCTTCACGACAAATAGTAATATGGCAACAAAAATATTATTAGATAAAATCAATATCCCAGGAATCAAATCTTATGATGTATATCGTCAAAATGGCGGATATAGTTCTGTAGAGAAAGCATTGAAAACAATGACACCGGATGAAGTTACAGAAGAAGTAAAAGCTTCTGGATTAAGAGGTCGTGGAGGTGCTGGATTCCCAGTAGGATTAAAATGGAGCTTTATAGATAAGAAATCTGGAAAGCCAAGACATCTTGTATGTAATGCCGATGAATCTGAACCAGGAACATTTAAAGATAGATATCTAATGGAACACATCCCTCACCTACTAATTGAAGGGATGATAACATCAAGTTATGCATTAGGAGCAAACTTATCTTATATATATATTCGAGGTGAATATATGTGGGTTTTTAAGATATTAGAAAGAGCTATAAAAGAAGCTTACGCTGCAGGGTGGTTAGGTAAAAATATCTTAGGAACAGACTATTCTCTCGATCTTCATGTGCACTGTGGCGCAGGAGCATATATATGCGGAGAAGAAACTGCATTAATCGAATCACTAGAAGGAAAAAGAGGAAATCCACGTATAAAACCGCCTTTCCCAGCAGTAAGTGGACTATGGTCGAATCCAACTGTAGTAAATAACGTAGAATCTATTTCTAATGTGCCATGGATTGTAAATAATTCTGGTGAGGATTATTCCAAAATTGGGATTGGTAGATCTACAGGAACTAAATTAATATCTGCTTCAGGACATATCAAAAATCCAGGAGTCTATGAGATTGAATTAGGACTTACAGTTGATGAATTCATTAATTCAGATGAATACTGTGGAGGAATGATGAATGATAGACCGTTAAAAGCTTTAATTCCCGGTGGGTCATCAGTGCCTATTTTACCTATTGATTTAATCTATAAGACAGCAGAAGGTCAAGATCGTTTAATGTCATATGAATCATTATCTGACGGAGGATTTGCTACTGGATCAATGATGGGGTCAGGAGGTTTCATAGTTTATAATGACACGGCATGTATAGTTAGAAACACTTGGAATTTTGCACGTTTCTACGCTCATGAAAGCTGTGGTCAATGTTCACCTTGTAGAGAAGGAACTGGATGGTTAGAGAAAGTATTGTATCGCATTGAGACAGGACAAGGAACAATGGATGACATAGACTTGCTATGGGATATCCAAAGTAAAATAGAAGGTAATACCATATGTCCATTAGGAGATGCTGCTGCATGGCCAGTTGCTGCTGCTTTGAGACATTTTAGAGATGAATTTGAATATCACGTTTTATATCCAGAAAAGGTAAAGGACAGAAATCACTTTGTAAAAGAGCCTTTCGAAAATATAAAACATTTGATTAATAAATAATATACATTGAATTATTAACCTAATTCAGTTAAAATAAAGCACAGTTTATGAAAGTTACTATAGACGGACATGAAATAGACGTAGAACCAGGAACAACAATTCTACAAGCAGCAAGAATGATTGGAGGCGAATCTGTACCTCCAGCAATGTGCTACTACTCGAAATTAGAAGGAACTGGTGGTAAATGTCGCGCTTGCCTAGTAGAAGTGTCTAAAGGTAGTGAAGCAGATCCAAGACCTATGCCAAAACTAATGGCTTCTTGTAAAACAGGAGTTATGGATGGTATGGAGGTAAAAAGTATATCTTCGCCACGTGTTTTAGAAGCGAGAAAAGCAGTTACAGAATTTTTACTTATCAACCATCCTCTTGATTGCCCAGTCTGTGACCAAGCAGGTGAATGTGATTTACAAAACTTGGCCTTTAATCATGGTAAAGAGCAAAAAAGATATAAGGAAGAGAAAAGAACATTCGAGCCTGAAAATATAGGAGATAACATTCAACTTCATATGAATCGTTGTATACTTTGTTATCGTTGTGTAAAAACAGCGGAGCAATTAACAGATAAACGTGTTCATGGTGTTTGTGGAAGAGGAGAACACGCACAAATCTCTACCTATATATCTGCGGCAATTGACAATGAATTTTCAGGAAATATGATTGACGTATGTCCTGTAGGAGCATTAACTGACAAAACATTTAGATTTAAATCACGTGTTTGGTTTAACAAACCATATAATGCTCACAGAAACTGTCCGACTTGTTCAGGTAAAGTTACATTATGGATGTTTGGTGAAGAAATACAAAGAGTTACTGCAAGAAAAGATGAATTTCACGAAGTTGAAGAATTTATCTGTAATGAATGTCGTTTCGAACACAAAGACACAAAAGATTGGGTAATTGAAGGACCTAGAAAATTTGAAAAATTCTCTGTTATTAACCAAAATAACTACACTAATAAGTTAAACAAAGTGGTTATGAAAACAGAAAAACAAATATTAGAAGGACGTCCGAAAGACCGCATTAAGATAAGTATGAAAGAAATTCCTTTCACAGAACACGAATCTAAAGAATAAATCAGCACTAGAATGGATAAGACTATTATTATAGATAAAGCGGTTATCATTGTTGTTGTTTTTGCGATCACTATGTTGATGGCAATGTATGCTACCCTAGCAGAGCGTAAAATAGCAGCATGGATACAAGATCGTATAGGACCTAACCGCGCTGGAAAAGGAGGAGTCCTACAGCCGTTAGCAGATGGTTTAAAATTATTTGCTAAAGAAGAATATGAACCAAATACTCCTAACAAATTCCTTTTCAAATTTGGTCCCTTTCTAGCAATGACATTAGCACTAATGACAAGTGCTGTTATTCCTTGGGGAGACAAATTCCATTTATTTGGAAGAGATATCATACTTCAAGCTGCAGATATTAATGTAGGTCTACTATATATTTTAGCTGTTTTATCAGTGGGGGTATATGGAATAATGATTGGAGCATGGGCATCTAACAATAAGTATTCATTAATGAGTGGTATTCGTGCTGCATCACAAATGATTTCTTATGAAATTGCAATGGGATTATCATTAATTGGTTTACTATTAATGACACAATCATTAAGTATGCGTGAAATCGCTTTGCAACAATCAGGAATGAATTGGAATGTTTTCTACCAACCTGTTGGTTTTTTAATTTTTCTAATTTGTTCATTTGCTGAAACCAATAGAGCTCCTTTCGACTTAGCAGAATGTGAACAAGAATTAATTGGTGGTTTCCATACTGAATATTCTTCAATGAAGATGGGTTTCTATCTTTTTGCTGAATATGCTAATTTATTTATCTCCGCAACTATAATCTCTGTATTATATTTTGGAGCATATAACTATCCAGGTATATCTTGGGCAGTTGAAAATTGGGGTGTTAACATTGCAAATACAATAGGAATAATAGTATTATTCATTAAAATATGTTTCTTCATATTTGTATTTATGTGGGTACGTTGGACACTTCCCCGTTTTAGATATGACCAGCTAATGAATTTAGGTTGGAAAACGTTGATCCCTCTAGCACTAATTAATTTAGTTGTTACAGCAGTTGTTATATTACTAATTAAATAATTAAACATGTCATCAAATACTTACTCATTATCAGGAAGAAAAAAGACAGTATCAGATAAGACGCTGACTTGGTCTGAACGAATATATTTAGTAGCGATCTTCAAAGGAATGATGGTTACCTTGAAACACATGTTTAAGAAAAAGGTAACAATATCTTATCCAGAACAAACTCGCCCATTTAGTCCAGTTTACAGAGGTAGACATATGCTAATGAGAGATGAGGAAGGAAGAGAACGTTGTACAGCTTGTGGTTTATGTGCATTATCATGCCCTGCAGAAGCTATTACAATGAAAGCAGCTGAAAGAAAACAAGAAGAAAAACATCTATACCGCGAGGAAAAATATGCTGAAATATATGAAATCAATATGTTGAGATGTATATTTTGTGGTTTATGTGAAGAAGCTTGCCCAAAACAAGCAATTTACTTGACTAAATCTAAGCAACTTGCTAAAGCTGATATTAACCGTGAGAACTTTATCTTTGGTAAAGATAAATTAGTTATGCCGTTAGAAGCAGCAATTCAGAATACTAATCAACAGAATCAAGCTTAATTATGATAGAAATATTATTTTATATACTAGCAACAATCACGCTAGGAAGCGCGGCTCTAACTTTATTGAGTAAAAATCCTATTCACAGTGCACTGTGGTTAGTAGTAAGTTTTTTCTCTATAGCTGGGCATTACATTCTACTTAACTCTCAGTTTTTAGGAATGGTTCACATAATGGTTTATTCTGGAGCAATTATGATATTAATGTTATTTACAATAATGTTAATGAACCTTAATATTAGTCATGAAGTATCTAAGCCTTTTATTACTAAAATAGTTGCTACTGTAGCATTTTGTTTATTAGGAATACTTCTTCTTTCTATTACAATGAGAGGAACTCAAGTATATGAATTACAATATGCGAATACAGGAGAAGATTTTCAATCAGTACAAGTACTAGGTAAAATATTATTTGATAAATACGTTCTCCCTTTTGAAATGGTAGCAGTATTATTATTACTTGCAATGATAGGAGCGGTATTAATATCTAAAAAAGATAAAACCGAAAAAGCAGCTTAATTATGGAAAATGTAATTGAAATAATCGGCATAGACAAATACATCTACTTATCAATTATACTATTTTGTATAGGAGTATTTGGTATTTTATTTAGACGTAATGCAATTGTTATGTTTATGTGTATTGAAATAATGTTAAACTCCGCTAATATGCTATTAGTTGCTTTTTCAACTTATCACCAAGATGCACAAGGACAAGTATTCGTATTCTTTACGATGGCAGTAGCAGCGGCAGAAGTAGCAGTAGGACTTGCGATATTAGTCTCTATTTATAGAAATATTGGATCAATTGATATTGATAAATTAAAAAACCTAAAAGGATAATTCCGCATGGATACAAACGTAATTTTACTTTTATTATTAGTCCCTTTATTAGGGGCCTTAGTTAATCTTTTCTTTGGGAAAAAACTAGGTAATGGTTCTGGAATTATAGCAACCTTGGCAGTTTTAATTTCATTTATTATTACAGTTGTTGCTTTCATTCAAGTTAACACAACAAAAACGCCAATACAAGGAAACCTATTTGAATGGATTGAAGTAGCAAACTTCAAAATCTCTTTTGGTTTCTTGTTAGATCAACTTTCCTTATTATGGTTATTATTTGTGACTGGAATTGGAACATTGATTCATTGGTACTCTACAAGCTATATGAAAGGAGATGAAAATTATGGTAAATTCTTTGGTTACCTTAATTTGTTTATCTTTTTTATGATTGTTCTTGTAGCAGGTAGTAACCTATTAATCACATTTATTGGATGGGAAGGTGTAGGACTTTGCTCTTATTTACTAATTGGTTTTTGGCATAAAAATCAATCTTATAATGATGCAGCAAAAAAAGCCTTTATTATGAACAGAATTGGAGATTTAGGTTTCTTAGTTGGTGTATTCATTTTGGCTTTTTTATTCCATTCATTAGATTACATGACAATCAAAGAAGCTTTAATGCATGGTACTAATCATCAAATTAATACTTGGATTGGTTGGGCAGCTTTAGCTCTATTTATAGGTGCCGTAGGTAAAAGTGCTCAAATTCCATTGTATACATGGTTACCTGATGCGATGGCTGGACCAACACCAGTTTCAGCTTTAATACACGCTGCAACAATGGTTACTGCTGGTATTTTCTTAATCACAAGACTAAACTTTGTTTTCGACCTTGCACCTCAAGTGCAAAATATAATTGCAATTGTAGGAGCATTTACAGCATTATTCGCTGCAACAATTGGTTTAGTACAAACAGATATTAAAAAAGTTTTAGCTTATTCAACAGTATCTCAATTGGGATTAATGTTTATGGCTATAGGATTTGGAGCTTATGAAATTGCAGTGTTCCACGTAATTACACATGCTTTCTTTAAAGCTTGTCTATTCCTAGGGTCAGGTTCTGTAATTCATGCAATGGGAGGTGAACAAGATATGCGTAAAATGGGTGGTTTAAGTAAATTTATGAAAGCAACTTATATTACTTTCTTACTTGCGACTTTGGCAATCTCAGGGTTTCCTTTCTTCTCAGGTTTCTTCTCTAAAGATGAAATATTAATGACCGCTTTTAATCATAATAAAGTATTATATATTATTGGATCATTAGCGTCAATAATGACAGCTTTCTATATGTTTAGATTGTTATTTCTTACATTCTTTAAAAACTTTAGAGGTACTCAAGAACAGAAAAATCACTTACATGAAAGTCCTGCTTCAATTACTATTCCTTTATGGATATTAGCAATATTAGCAGTGATTGGTGGTGTCATCAGCTTACCTGGCAATAGTTGGTTATTTGAATACTTACAACCAATTATAGTAAAAAGCGCAGCTAATAGTCATCACTCTTTAGGTATAACAGAGTATATTTTGATGGCTGTTGCTACTATTGGTTTTATAATTGGTTTAGGAATTGCTTACTATAAATATATTATGGAAAGCGAAGTTCCACAAGAAGATGAAAAAATTACTGGTTTCCACAAAGTACTTTACAATAAATATTATATAGATGAAATCTATATGAAGTTAATTGTTAAACCAATCTATCTACTTTCAACTTTCTTAAAAGATGTTGTGGAAGTAGCTTTATCAGAAACAGTATTAGGATTAGGAAAAATAGCAGATGGGTTATCACTACAAGGTAAAAAAGCACAAAATGGTAATATAGGTTTGTACTTATTCGCTTTTGTATTTGGAATCTGTTTGATTTTATATTATTTATTCATTGCAAGATAACTTAGAAAAATGAACGTAACAATACTTTTATTAACGTTATTAGTTGGTGCTTTTGCTACCTATATTGCAGGTAAAAAGCCCGCTGCAAAAGTAGCTTTGTTATTTAGCATCGCTGCTTTCGTAGAAACTCTTATATTAATCTGTCAACACAATTCTGGTGTAGATGGTGGTTATATCACGCAATGGATAAGTAATCCAAATATTTACATTGCGTTAAAGGCAGATGGACTTTCGCTAGCATTAACATTACTTACGACTGTTCTTACACCATTAATTATATTAACTTCATTCGGTAATCATATTGAAAAGTCAAATACATTCTATGGATTAGTAATGTTTATGACTTTCGCTATGACTGGAACATTCCTAGCATCAGATGGATTTTTATATTATATTTTTTGGGAACTATCATTATTACCAATTTATTTTATAGCCTTACTTTGGGGTAACGACACATTCGAAATTCGTAAAAAAGCAATATTTAAATTTTTCATTTATACCTTTGCTGGATCACTATTCATGCTCGTTGGATTTATCTATCTATATACAAAAACAGGTAGTTTCTTACTAGCAGATTTATACAATTCGAATTTATCATCTAAAGAACAATATTGGGTCTTTTTATCTTTTTTCATTGCTTATGCAATTAAAATACCAGTATTTCCTTTCCACACATGGCAAGCATCTACCTATGAAAAAGCACCTACAGTTGGTACAATGTTATTAGCAGGTATTATGCTTAAAATGGGACTATATTCAATTATACGTTGGCAAATCCCAATTAGCCCTATTGCAGCGAAAGAACTAATGCCTACTATATTAGTTTTATGCCTAATAGGAGTTATTTATGGTTCTATTGTTGCATTAAAACAATCAAATATTAAACGTTTCTTTGCTTACTCATCACTAGCTCACGTTGGATTAATCGCTGCTGGTGCTTACACGTTAACACTAGATGGTCTCCGTGGGGCAGTACTACAAATGATTGCTCATGGTTTCGTAATTGTAGGATTATTTTACATTGCAGAAATTATCTATAGAAGATATCAAACAAGAATGATTGGAGAAATGGGAGGCATACGCCAACAAGCACCAAAATTTGCTTCAATCTTTATGATCTTGATGTTTGCATCAATAGGCTTGCCTGGTACATTTAGTTTTATTGGAGAGTTTAATTTATTGTTTGGACTTTCTCAAATTAATATTTGGTATGCAATCATTGGAGGAACTACAATTATTTTAGGTGCATTCTATATGTTAAGAATGTTCCAAAAATCAATGTTAGGAGAAACTAATGCAAAACTATTTACAGATATAAATGTTCAAGAAACCATCGTATTAGGTATTCTAGTGGTGTTAGTATTATTCTTTGGTATTTACCCAAAACCACTTTCAGATCTAATAACGCCTTCATTAATTGAAATCGTTTCTTACATTAAGTAATATAAATATTAAGGATTCAGTTTTACTGATGAATATAATTCCAAAATATATAAAATGAACACATTAATAGCAATTGGAGTATTAGCGGTTTTAGTTCTTATAGCGGAAATTATTAATTTGCGCAAAATAGTTATTCCTATGACTATAATAGGATTACTAGGCATATTAGGATATACTATATGTAACATAAACGTTGTTGAAGCATATTATAATAATATGTTTATTTCAACTAAATTTTCTTCAGCATTTTCTTCTTTATTTATTGCTTTAACTATTTTATTAGTTGGGTTAAGTAAGGAATTTTATAAAAAAGAATTCTCAAAAATAGCAGACTATATCTCTCTAAAACTTTTTCTTCTTATGGGAGCCATTTGTATGGTAAGTTTTGGTAATATGGCAATGTTCTTTTTAGGATTAGAAATTTTATCTATTACTCTATATATTTTATGTGGAGCAGATAGAAAGAACATTAAATCAAATGAAGCTGCTATGAAATATTTCCTATTAGGATCTTTCGCTTCTGGTATTGTCTTATTTGGAATAGCATTAGTATATGGTGCTACGGCTTCATTCGATATAGTTGAAATAAGTTCCCTTGCTTCATCTTCTCCCCTACCAATATGGTATTCATTAGGAGTATTAATGATTGTAATAGGTATGTTGTTTAAAATAGCTGCAGTTCCATTTCATTTTTGGGCTCCCGATGTATATCAAGGAGCTCCGAGTTTGACCACAGCAATGATGAGTACTTTAGTTAAAGTTGCAGCTGTAGCAACCTTATATAAAGTAAGTATCAATTTACTTATTCAGATGCCAGAACATTATACCACAGCAATTGTAGTAATAGCTATATTAACAATGACAGTTGGTAATATAATGGCTATTTGTCAAGATAATATGAAACGATTATTAGCATATTCTGGTATCTCTCATGCTGGATTTATGATGATTGCCTTAACAGCTTTAGGAACTTCAACTTCTAACCTTTTCTATTATGCAGCAGCTTATGCTATTGCGGGGATAGCAGCATTTACAGTACTTATAGCAGTGACTAAGGATAAAGACAATGAGTTAATCAGTAATTTTTATGGACTTGAAAAACGAAGCCCTTTAATGGCTTTAGTCCTTTCAATTGCATTACTATCGATGGGAGGAATTCCAATTTTTGCTGGATTCTTTGGTAAGTTCTTTTTATTTACACAAGCCGTAAATAATGGCTTTATCACCCTAGTAATTTTCGGAGTAATTAATTCTTTTATAAGTATCTACTATTACCTTAAAGTAATTGTAGCAATGTACTCAAATTACGAAGAGAACACAGAGGTAATAGAAATCCCTACATCTTATAAAATTATAGGAGTAATTGCTGTAATTATAAATATAACAATAGGACTATGTCCTTCTATACTCTTAAATTTATTCAACTAGAATAATATTTAAACAAATATAAATGAGTGGTATATCTAACGGTGTACCACTTTTTTATTACTTTAATAGACCTAACTTTTTTTCAAGAGTTACCAAAAGTTTTAGTTTAAAAGATTATTTCCTTTTACGCAATGCATTAAAAATTATTAAAAGATCTTTTTTAATCAAGTAATCTTAATTTATGTCACTAAAAAGGCTAAAAAACTAATAATATCACAAAAATAAATAAACTTAAAAAAAGCCTTCTATGAACATTAGCTTTATTATAAACTATTTAAAATAATTCAAATAATTATTACTAATTAAAATATAACTCTTAAAAAGGTAGTATTTTTTGATACTTTACCAACAAATACATTCAAAAACCAAATTGAAAACTTTCTGTCATAATTAAGCACTTAATTACTCAAAACACTAATAATCAATAAATTAAAATCTATAATTCGCATTATTAACTAAAAGTAGTTTTTAAATTTAGTAGTAATTTTACTATAGAATTGTAATTACTGATAGACTATGACAAAATTAGAAGTAAATGCGATTATCAATCCCTTATATAAAGAACTAAATGATGAAATCTTAACTTTAATTAATGCCTATGATGAAATAAATACTTATTTAGCTAAAGGAACTAGAAACTCAATTAAGTTAGCCACTTTATCCAATGGTAAAACAGTAGCTATAAAATCTTTTAAGATGCCTAACATTATCAATAGATATGTCTACAGATTCTTCAGAAAACCAAAGGCAAGACGTTCATATCTACATGCAGAGAAACTAATCAATCTCGGTTTTAATACACCTGCACCAGTTGGATATGTAGAGTTTACATCTAAAACTCGTTTAAAGGAAAGCTACTATGTCTCAGAGTTATTAAACTGTGATATTACCTATAGGGAATTACTAACAAATCAAGAGTATCCTAATCGTGAAGAAATACTTAAACAATTTACAGAATTTTCGTTTCAATTACATGAAAAAGGAGTAGAGTTTTTAGATCACTCTCCAGGAAATACCTTGATTAAAAAAGTTGATGACAATAGATATGAATTCTATCTAGTAGATTTAAATCGTATGAAGTTTCATGACCATATGAATTTTTCAAACAGAATGAAAAACTTATCTCATCTAACTACGAATATTCAAGATATTGAGCAAATGGCAAATCATTACGCCAATTTGCTAGGCAAAAATTCAAAGGAGGTGTTTACTAAACTTTGGCTAGAAACTATAAAATTTCAATTTAGATTCTATAAGAAAAAGGAGATTAAACTTCGCTTAAAAAAGTACATCCATAATATTTAGGAACAAAAGGAACATCGATAATTGATGTTCCTTTTTTGCTTAATAATACTTAAGAAACTATTTGACAAATAAAAAATATTAAAAAAGCAATAATCAAACACATTGGACAAAGTCGTACCTTAGTCTTGAAATTGAAAACAAAAATACTATGATACAGAAGACTCCATTAGTAGTGTGTTTTGGTGAAGTGCTTTGGGATATATTCCCTACTTATAAAAGAATTGGAGGAGCACCTCTAAATGTAGCCTATCATCTTAATAAATTTGGCATTGATTCAAGAGTAATTACTAAACTCGGAAAAGACGATTTAGGCACTAAAATTATAACTGCCTTAGCGAAAAACAACATCTCTACTGACCAAATACAAATTGATGAAAATAGTCAAACAGGGACTGTATTTGCTACTTTCGATGACAGAAACGAAGCTTCTTATGATTTTCTAGAAAACAGTGCTTGGGATAGTATAGACTTAAGACCACAAGATTTAGATATTGTTAGAAAATCTGATGCCTTTGTATTTGGAACTCTAGCGAGCCGAAAACAACATACACGCAAAACATTAGAAAGCCTTTTAGAAGCAGCCCCTTATAAAGTATTTGACGTTAACTTTAGACCTCCTCATTACGATATAAAATTTGTTGTAGAATTAATGCATAAAGCTAACCTCATCAAAATGAATAAAGCTGAACTTAGACAGATTCTTGAAGAAATAGAAAAGCCTTATACAAATGAAGAAGAAAGTATAAAATACATACAAGACCACTTTAAATGTCAAGAAATAATTGTTTCTAAAGGAAGTAAAGGAGGAATTTATTACTTTGAGGACAAGTTATTTCACTTTCCTTCCGTAGAAATAGTAATAAAAGATACTGTTGGAAGTGGAGATTCTTTTCTAGCCGGATTTTTAGCAGAAAAACTAACATCTTTTGATCCAATAGAAACAATAAAAAAAGCTTCTTCATTAGGAGCCTTTATAACTTCTCAAGCTGGAGCATGTCCAGAATATGAATTGGAGGATTATTTTTTATTTCATACTGAAAATATATTTTCAGATAATGAGATCACAACTGTCACTATTAAAAATAAAACAGAAGAATAATAGGTTACAAATAATGAAATAAGTTGTTAAGTTATTCTTTTAACACTTTATACATTTAAATAACAATTACTATTGCTTATTAAAAATTATTTTATACTTTAGCATCAGATTATTACATAATAATGAATACACAAAACTTAAATACAAACTGGTGGTGGCAAATAAATCCTAAAATAGGATTCAGTTGGTCATAGTTTGTATTGAAGTAATCATATAGAGAATAATTATCTTTAATATAGAAGCCTACTGGATCTACCTGTAGGCTTTTTTTATACAACCTTAATTAATAAATAGAACTGATAATAATGAATATACAATACGTAAATACAAACTGGTGGTGGCAAATAGATCCTAGAATAGGGTTCAGTTGGCCATACTTTATATTGACGTATTAACATCTATAATTAGAATTATATATACAATATTACATAGCCTGCTAGAACTTACTAGCAGGCTTTTTTTATTCTAAAAATTAAAATAAATACAAAATGAAAATGACTACAAATTATAAAAAAATCTTAGGAGACATTTATACTCCAGTTGAATTATACCTAAAACTGAGAGATAAATTTCCGCACAGCTTTTTATTAGAAAGTTCTGATTACAATAGCAAAGAAAACAGCTATTCCTATTTATGTCTAAACCCTATTGCTTCTTTTATTGTTGACAAACAACACACAACAATTACAACATTTGAAAATGAAAGTAAAATAAAACAAACTAATTTAATATGTATTAATGATGAGCTCCAATCTTTTATCAAGAGTTTTACAATTAATAAGCCAAAAGAAATTGACTTTATAAATAATGGTGTATTTGGTTATACTTCTTATGATAGTATTCCCCTATTCGAGGACATACAGTTTGAAAACGATACGTATGAACTTCCTCTTCTTCAATATCATTTTTTCAAATACCTCATCGTTTTTAATCATTACAAAAATGAACTATACATTGTTGAACATTTACAAAGCAATGAACAAACAAATATTGACCAAATAAGTGACTTTATTAATACAAAAACAATAAGTCTTTTTCCATTTACTGTAACAGGCAGAGAAGAAACCAAAACAACTGATGAGGAATTTTTAAACCTAATTGCTCAAGGAAAGGAACATTGTTTTAGAGGAGATGTTTTCCAACTTGTATTATCTAGAAAATTTAAACAAAAGTTCAAAGGAGATGAATTCAATGTTTACCGTGCATTGCGCTCAATAAATCCTTCCCCCTATTTATTTTACTTTGATTATGGCAATTTTAAAATATTCGGTTCTTCACCAGAGGCGCAAATAGTTGTAAAAGAAAATAAAGCATATATATATCCTATCGCAGGTACTTTCCTTCGAGATGGGGATACAGCAATAGACGCAAAAATTGCAAAGACCTTAGAGGAAGATCCAAAAGAAAATGCAGAACACGTAATGCTAGTTGATTTGGCAAGGAATGACTTAAGCAGAAATAGTGCAGAAGTTAAAGTTGAACGTTTTAAACAAATCGAATATTACTCCCATGTTATTCACCTAGTATCCAAGGTCAGCGCATCAATTGAGAAAGATACAAACACCATAGACATTTTTACTAATACATTCCCAGCTGGTACCTTATCTGGAGCACCGAAACATAAAGCTATGCAGTTAATAGATAAATATGAACCTGAATCGCGAGGTCACTATGGAGGAGCTATTGGAATATTAGGTTTAGATGGATCAATAAATCACGCCATTTTTATTCGTTCTATTTTAAGCTACCAAAATGAATTAAGCTATCAAGCAGGATGTGGGATTGTAACAAAATCTGACAATCACACTGAACTAAAAGAAATCAACAATAAACTAAAAGCAGTAAGAACAGCCATTCAACTTGCCGAAAATATTTAAAAAATGAAAATAATAGTAATTGATAATTATGATTCGTTTGTACACAATATCATTCATATCATAAAAGAAAAAGGTATTAAGGATATAGACATTGTGAAAAATGATAAAATAGACCTTTCTATAATTGAGCAATATGACAAAATCTTGTTATCACCAGGACCAGGTATTCCAGGTGAAGCAGGTAAATTAATGGAAGTCATTAAACAATATGCAACAACAAAAGATATTCTCGGTGTTTGTTTAGGCCATCAAGCTTTAGGTGAATACTTTGGAATGCAATTAAAAAGACTAAAAGAACCTTTGCATGGCATAGCCTCCCCTATTTATCTGCAACATCAGGACTATCTATTCGACAATGTACAAAATTATAGTACTATAGGGCATTATCATTCATGGGTAGTTGATTCTCCTACGCCTGATATCATTATTACAGCCAAAGATCAAGAGGGAAACATTATGGCATTTAAGCATAAGAGTTATAACATAAGAGGAGTACAATTTCACCCAGAATCAGTTCTTACTGCAGACGGAAAACAAATGATTTCGAATTGGATAAAAAACTAAACAAATGAAACAGATACTACAACATTTATCACAATATAAAACACTAACATCACAAGAAGCAAAAGACATAGTAATCAATATGGCGAATGATAAATATACAGATATGCAAATGACAGCATTACTGTCAATGTTTATTATGCGCCCTATTACACTTGAAGAACTAAAAGGTTTTAGAGAAGCTATGATAGATTTGTCAAACAAAGTGGATTTATCTGAATACAATCCTATGGATGTTTGTGGAACAGGTGGAGACGGAAAAGACACCTTTAATATATCAACTCTTTCTTCTTTTGTCATTGCAGGAGCGGGAGTTCCCATCGCAAAACATGGAAACTATGGTGTTTCTTCAATATCAGGGTCTTCTAGTGTGATGGAAAACTTAGGTATTCATTTTAGAGCTTCTGAAGAAGAACTAAAAGTCCAACTAAAAGAAGCTAATATCTGTTTTCTTCATGCACCTCTATTCCATCCAGCAATGAAAAGAATAGCTCCTGTACGCAAAGCCCTTGGAATAAAAACATTCTTTAATATGCTAGGCCCCTTGACCAATCCTGCCCAGCCAAAAGTACAATTAGTCGGTTTATTTAATCTAGAACTCTTGCGCATGTATCAATATTTCTTGCAACAGGAAAATACTAAATATAGTATCATTCATGCATTAGATGGCTATGATGAATGTACATTGACAGGAGAATGTAAGATTGTAAATAATCAAGGAGAAAAGATTACAGATGCTTCCTACTTTGGTATGAATACCATATCTCCATCAGCAATAAAGGGAGGAACTACAGTAGAAGAATTTGCTTATATCTTTTGGCAGATATTAAAGGGCAAAGGTACTGACGAGCAGAACAATGTAGTCGTAGCAAATAGTGCCCTTGCCATACAAACTTATCATCCAGACCTCAGCATAAAAGAAGCAATAGAAAGAGCCAAGGAGTCTTTACTAGGAGGAAAAGCAAAAGAGAAATTTGAAATATTAAAAGAACTATGAATCTAATTCTAACTAAAATAAAAGAAAACAAACTAAAAGAGATACAAGAACGAATCTCAAAAACGAGTTTACAAGCACTGCAAAAGAGTCCTCTTTTCTCGCGTTCATGTCTTTCTATGAAAGAAAACATTATTGATAAAACGCAGAAAGGTATAATAGCTGAATTTAAGAGACAATCTCCTTCCAAAGGTATCATACATCCAAATGCGGATATTAAACAAATAACACAAGGTTATCAAGCCTCAGGAGCTTCTGCTATATCTATTTTAAATGATCAAAAGTTTTTTGGAGCGTTATCTACCGATTTTGAAATAGGAAGAGCTTCTATCAGTCTTCCTTTACTCCAAAAAGACTTTGTATTATGCGAATATCAAATAGCTGAAGCAAAAGCATCTGGAGCAGATGTTATACTATTAATTGCTAAAATGTTGAAAACAGAAGAAGTTAAACGTCTTACACATTATGCTCACCAATTAGGATTAGAGGTATTGCTTGAGACTCATAACGCAGAAGAAATTATTGCACATCAATCAACTGAATTTGATTTAATAGGTATAAACAATAGAGACCTAAATACTTTTAAAGTTGACATAGAGAATAGTATTCGTCTTGCCCAACTTTTGCCTTCATATGCAGTAAAAATAGCAGAAAGTGGTATTGATAATACAGAGTCTATTAAACATTTAAAGGAGAATGGTTTTTCAGGTTTTTTAATGGGGGAATACTTTATGAAGGATAAAGACCCTGCACAAAAGTTAAAAGAACTTATTAAAACTTTATCCTAATGAAAAAGATCAAGATATGTGGAATGAGGGAAATAGAAAATATTAAAGCAATTACTTCTCTCGACATTGATTATATAGGCTTCATCTTTTATTCAAAATCAAAACGATTTATTGGATTGAATTATCCACCAGAAGCTATTGAAGAGATTCCTAATAATATACAAAAAGTTGGTGTCTTTGTTAATGAAGAAAAAGAAACAGTTTTTAAAACCGTAAAGAAATATAAACTAGACTATATACAATTACATGGTAATGAAAGTTCAGAGGACTGCAAGTTTTATAAAGATCAAGCTATAAAAGTAATTAAAGCAATTTCAATTAACTCTAAATCAGATTTTAAACAATTACCTATTTATGAGGATTACTGCGATATCTTTCTTTTAGACACAAAAACACCAGATTATGGAGGAAGTGGAAATTCATTTGATTGGACACTATTGCAATATTATAATTCTTCTACCCCTTTTCTGCTAAGCGGTGGACTAGGTATAGAAAATATAAATGAGGCAATACAACTAATAACAGATTCACGCTTAATAGGTTTTGACCTCAATAGTCAATTGGAAGATAAGCCGGCACTTAAAAATAAAGAAAAGACAAAAAAAATCATCAAAATAATTAAATCATGAAAAAAACATTCAATCCAGATATGCAAGGTTATTACGGAGAATATGGAGGAGCTTTTGTACCGGAGATGCTTTATAGCAATGTTGCAGAATTGCAAAAACAATATCTTAAAATAATAGAAGACAGCGACTTCCAAAAAGAATTAAAACAACTTTTACATGATTATGTGGGGCGACCTACTCCTCTTTTTTACTCTACTAACTTATCAAAGCAGTATGGGGCAAAAATTTACTTAAAAAGAGAAGACCTTAATCATACTGGCGCTCACAAAATAAACAATACAATCGGACAAATATTACTAGCAAAGCGATTAAACAAAAAACGAATTATTGCAGAAACAGGAGCAGGACAACATGGTGTAGCAACAGCGACTACATGCGCTTTATTAGGTCTGGAATGTATTGTATTTATGGGAGCACATGATATAGAAAGACAAAAACCTAACGTCGAAAGGATGCAAATGCTAGGAGCAAAAGTAATTCCGGCACTTAGTGGAAGTAAAACACTCAAAGATGCTACCAATGAAGCTATACGAGAATGGATAAATAATCCAACAGATACTCATTATGTAATTGGCTCAGTAGTTGGCCCTCATCCCTACCCTGATATGGTAGCTAAATTTCAATCTATTATTAGCGAAGAAATTCAATCACAATTATTAGTAAAAGAAGGGACTACTAATCCTGATTATGTCATTGCCTGTGTAGGGGGAGGTAGTAATGCCATGGGAGCCTTCTATCACTTTATAGATAATAATCACACTAAGCTAATAGCCATAGAAGCAGCAGGTAAAGGAACTGACACTGACCTAACAGCAGCAACTATTGCTTTAGGAAAACAAGGAATTATTCATGGTAGTAAGACATATTTAATTCAAACAGAAGATGGACAAATTATAGAACCTTATTCTATCTCAGCGGGATTAGATTATCCAGGAATTGGACCGGCACATGCCTACCTACATGATACTGGGAAAATACATGTAGATAGTGTAACAGATGACGAAGCAATACAAGCAGCGTTTCACCTTACGCGTACTGATGGCATAATCCCTGCTCTAGAATCAGCTCATGCTCTAGCCTATCTAAATAAAATGGACTTAAAACCTACCGATATAGTAGTGGTAAATGTTTCAGGTCGAGGAGATAAAGACATGTTAACCTACTCAAAATTTTTTAATCATGAAGAATAAACTAACACAACTATTCAATAGTAAAAAAAATAATATCCTTTCCATTTATTTTACTGCAAGTTATCCTACTATTAATGATACAACCACGATAATAAACCATCTAGATAAAGCAGGCGTTGACCTCATTGAAATTGGAATACCTTTCTCAGATCCTTTAGCTGATGGTCCTATCATTCAAGCGAGTTGTCAACAAGCACTTGATAATGGCATGACATTAAAATTACTTTTAAATCAGTTAAAAGATATTAGGCAAAGCACTCAAATACCTATTGTGTTAATGGGATACTTAAATACAGTACTTGCTTATGGTATCGAAGCATTTTATAATGAATGTGCAAAAATAGGAATAGACGGTGTAATCCTTCCAGACTTACCATTAGATTATTATCAAAGTAAGTTTGAAGCTCTATCTAAGAAACATAACATAAGCAACATCATGTTAATCAGTAATGAGACTCCTGCAGAACGTATCTCTACAATAGACAAAAACACAAATGGTTTTCTCTATATGGTATCTTCAAATAGTATAACAGGAGCTAATAAGGACTTAAATACTCAAACAGATTATTATCAACGAATTAAAGATATGCAGTTAACTAATCCTCTTCTTATAGGTTTTGGTATATATGATCATACTACTTATGAATTAACATGTCAGTATAGTTCAGGAGCGATTATAGGAACAGCATTTATTAAACATATAAATGAAAATGGAATTTCGCAAGAAAGCATTAGTAATTTCGTAAATGGAATTAGAGGAATAGAAACAACAATTTCTAACTAATTTCAATAATTATTAAACACAATAGCCAGTTAGGAAATTTGACCTAACTGGCTATTGTGTTTAATTATCAGTAATAATTTATGGATTAAGAACAGCCACAACTGCCGCCGTCTTTACCACAAGGTCCTTTTTTGCCTCCTTTATTTTTCCAGAAGCTTTTTTTAATAAAATAACCTACTGCGATAATTAATAAACCGTAAGCTATCACTTCTTGATATCCCATCTTACTTTATTTTAAGAGTTGAAAAGTGATTAATGCTGCAACATATGCAAACACTGTCATAAACACCAATTGAAATATTGTCCATTTCCAAGACTTTGTTTCTCGTCTTGTAATTGCAACCGTAGAGGCACACTGCATAGCAAAAGCATAAAATACCATTAGTGATAAACCACTAGCTAATGTAAATACTTTTTCTCCAGTATCTGGCCATACTTCAGCTGCCATTCTTTGTTTTATAGTACCTGCCTCATCATCGTCATCACCACTTGAACCAATGTTATATATCGTCGCTAGTGTACCTACAAATACTTCACGAGCAACAAAAGAAGTAATCACAGCGATTCCGATCTTCCAATCATAACCTAATGGTTTTATTACAGGTTCTATTGTTTTACCTAATATACCAATATACGAATTTTCAAGCTTATAACCAGCGATATTATCATCTAATTCTTCTTCTGATAAATCTTGACCTTTGTATTTTTCAGTAATGTATTCTTCAGCGTTCTCAAATTTTTCTCCAGGTCCATGAGCACCTAAAAACCAAATAATAATTGATAATACAAAGATAATCTTACCTGCTCCTACTACGAATGCTTTCGTTTTCTCATACATCGTAAGGAATACGTTCTTAATAATAGGCATTCTATAGTTAGGCATCTCTACTACAAAATAAGATTTAAATGGAGACTTTATAAAATATTTTAAAATCATCGAAGCAATAAGCGCTGAGAAAAATCCTAATAAATAAAATATAGTCAATGTCAAACCTTGTAAACTTAAAAACCCAAAAAGTCGAGTCTCTGGTATAACTAATGCTATTAAAATAATATACACCGGTATACGAGCAGAACATGTAGTAAAAGGGGTTACTAAAATAGTCAATAAGCGTTCTTTAGGATTCTCGATATTACGAGCAGACATAATAGCGGGGATAGCACAAGCATTACCAGAAATCAAAGGCACTACACTCTTTCCACTTAATCCAAATGGGCGCATTAACTTATCCATCAAGAATACTACTCTACTCATATAACCAGTTTCCTCTAAAATAGAAATGAACATAAATAAGATAGCAATCTGAGGAATAAAAGGCATTATACCCCCAATACCTGGTATAATACCGTCAGCTATTAAATCCGTTGCCTTACCTGGTTCCATTACTTCATGTACCCAAGACGATAAAGCTGCAAATTGGTCTTCTATCCAATCCATTGGAATACTAGACCATTCAAAAATAGCTTGAAACACCAAAAGCATAATAGCAAAGAAAATCACATATCCCCACACTTTATGGGTAAGAACGCGATCAACTCTACTACGAAAATCAGTAGCAGACTTACTATCTTTTCTATAAACTTCTTTTAATAAATCATTTATAAACTGATAGCGTTTAATCGTTTTCTTTTGTTGAAGTCTTTTAACTTCACTTTCGTCCAGATGGATTCCCTTTTCTGTAATAGAATCTTTAGTAATGTTTCCAATAGCAAGATCCTGAGAATAAATCATCCATAATTTATAGACACTTTCAGTCGGGTAAGTAGCTGCCAATTTATCAAAAAAAGCTGGATCCACTAGAGTAGCATTTAATGAAGGCTCACTTGAAGTATTATCATACTGCAAGATTGCTTCTTTTAAATCAGAAATCCCTTGTTTTTTCTTTGCACTAACAAGAACTACTTTTGTTTTTAATTTTTCCTCTAATAAAGGAATATCAAGAGAAATTCCTAAACCATCCATACGATCAGCCATATTAATAGCCAAGATAGTAGGAATACCTAACTCTTTAATTTGTGTAAAAAGTAATAAGTTTCTTTTTAGATTTTCGATATCCACAACTACCACTACCACATCAGGGTAATCTTTGTTCAATGGATCAAACAATAAATCTAAGACAATACGCTCATCTAGTGAGCTAGCATTTATACTGTATGTTCCTGGCAAGTCGATAACAGTAGCAGAAACATCAGTATTCAACCTTGCATTACCACTTTTTTTATCAACAGTTATACCTGGATAATTACCTATTTTGTGATTTAATCCTGTAAGTGCATTAAACACAGAAGTTTTACCAACATTCGGATTACCGATTAGGGCAACTTTAATATTATTCTTCATTAAAATAAATTGATAACTTAACTATAACTATTTTTCATCTGTAATCACTACAACAATCTCGCGAGCTAACTCTTTTCGAATAGATAAATGTGTATCATTGACACATAAATAAATAGGATCTCCCAAAGGAGCCACCTCAAGTAGCTTTACCTCATTGCCTGGTAAGCATCCCATCTCTAATAATTTCAAAGGAACATTATGCATATCGTACTCCGCAATGACCCCTTTTTGGTTTTTCTTCAATAAGTCTAAAGTTATATTCACTTTATTTGGATTTAATTCAGATTGCAAAAATACAGAAATATAAACTTTTATTGCATTAATAATGAAAGATTTATTATTAGTAATCCTACTATTCTTTAAGATTTGAATTTAACAATCAAGTATTTAACCCTACTAATTTTCACTATCTACTAATAAAACGCTACTATTCTTATCGAGATTTCAACCCAATCTAAACAATGATAACCTATACAAGATGCTATTGATAAACTAATTGATAGAAGCCCTTTTTACTTATATTGTCTCAACACCTCTTCCATAAATGTCCCTAAAAAAATGAGAATGCAGAAATAAGGGTGCAGATCTCTATATCATTAGTAGTCATTTTAATAAGTTATCTAACACTTTACTTGTGCTAATTATAACTTCGTTAAATGATTTATTGATAAAGAAAAGGCTAGAAGGGTTAATCCTTCTAGCCTTGACTATTCAATTTCTTATTGATAAATTAATTACTTTTCTTTTCCCTTCTCATGCTCATACAGCCATTGAATATCTTCCCACAGTTCCAGCATATTCTTGTTCTCTGGGTCTTTTTGATCTAAATTCGTTCCATCGTAGAAACCACGTATACGACCTGCCCCATCTACTAAAATAAAATTTTCAGTGTGAACCATATCATACATCTCTTCAGGCGAGCCCGTCTTTACAGCTAAATATGAATTTCTCGCAATAAAGTAAATATCCTTCTTATCACCCGTTACCAAATTCCATACGTTATCATCTACTCCTTTATCAATCGCATATTGTTTTAATACTTCGACAGTATCGATATCAGGTGTAACCGTATGAGATAATAGCTTAACTCCTGGTAAATCTTTTATTTTCTCTTGTAACCAAACCATATTGTCTCCCATAATTGGACAAATTGTAGGACAGGTAGTAAAAAAGAAATCGGCTACATAAATATGTCCATCATAATCTTTATTGCTAATTGTATCTCCATTTTGATTAACGAATTTAAAAGGGGCTATTCGATGCTTTGCTTTATTCGCTTCATGCTGTATTAAACTATCTACTAATTCAGGATTTACCATAGCAGGTGTATATATAGGAAGTGTTTTTCTATACTTTAGTGCATTGTAAAACAAGCCCATAATAATAGCACAAAGAACAAAAAAGGATATAAAAAAATATCTATATTTTTTGAAGAACTGTAACATAATAATTTGAGTTTATGCAAACTTACAAATTCAGATACAAATAAAGGTTAAAGACATTATAAATAGAAATCATCTTGACTTATTAGTTTTCTGAAATTTCCTTAGACCTATAACGATAATAGCCAAAAAATTCCATATCATCCAACTAAATAATGTGGTATCGAATCTATTGCTTAAAGAACAAAAGCTATCTAACCAAGCCTTTGTTTTTTCCCTAACATTTCTTTCTCTCTATAGTTTGTAATCAAAATAGTCGTCTTTATCATCTTTTTTATTTCGTTTATTAAGACAGGGGTTAGCAATTATTTCTATATCAAATAGATTCTTTACATATCACTAGGCGACGAAGTTTATTGTAAATACTTTAATTATCTGAGTAAAAAAAAAACGCCTCACTTTTTTTTTAACCCCAAAAAACATATCTAACTAAAATACAACACTTTACAATAAAAACAATCTATTGAGTTAAAATTGGCATGCTTGCTAAAGCTAGTATCCATAAGCATTAGAGCGAAGTCCTTCAACACTTCTTCAACACTTCCCCATGATTGCTCCATATAGAGGGCTATTTGTTGAAGGAATCTTGAAGCACTGTTGGCGCATTGTTGAAAAAATCATATCGTCTATAGTAATAATGGCATATAAGGAATCAAATATGCCGTTATTGCTATAGGCATTTCTATCCAAAAAGACCTTTGAATAATTAAATGATTAACTTTTAAAAAGTTTAAAAATAAAACAGTTGCAATGAATTGGATGACTGATATTAAGTTAAAGTCATCTTGACTTTTTAGTTTTCTGGAATTTCATAAACCTTCTTTATTTTACAAAAAACAAGTCAACCTCATAGATAGATTACAAAAAAGAACAAGAAAAAAAACATTTAACAAAGATATTTTCTATTTTTGTTAGCATATCATTAAAGAACGTAAACTATTTTTTACTATGAACAAAAAAGTATTATTAACATCAGCAATTGCAATAGCTACTCTAGTAGCTTGTAAAGATGCTAAAAAAGCTGATGCTGAAGACAACGAAAGTCATGGTATCACATTGGAATACATGGACCAAAATGTAAAACCAGGTGATGACTTTTTCCGTTATGTAAATGGAGCTTGGTTTGACAAGACTGAAATACCAGCAGACAGAACACGTTGGGGAAGTTTTGATGAACTAAGACAAAACACTGACAATGATGCTTTAGCTATCTTAAAAGAAGCGGTGGCTAATAAAAAATTAGATCCAAAATCTGACCAAGCAAAAGCGGTAGCTGTGTTTGAAACTTATCTAGATGAAGCTACTAGAAATGAACTTGGAGTAACACCTCTAAAACCATACTTAGATAAAATTAATGCAATTGCTTCTCCATCAGATGTAGTGAAATTAATTAATGATCTTGCTGACGAAGGTGGATTAGGTATCTACTCTTCTTATGTATATGCTGATGCAAAAGACTCAAATGCAAATACAATCTATGTAAGTACTGGATCATTAGGTCTTCCTGATCGTGATTACTATGTATTACAAGATCAAGACATGAAAGAAAAACGTGATCAATATGTTGCGCATGTTGCACGTATGTTAGAATTAGCAGGTGAAAGCAAAGAAGATGCTTCTTCTGATGCTAAACGCGTTTTGGCAATAGAAACAAAAATGGCTGAACCAAGACTTACAAGAGTTGAACGTAGAGATAGCCGATTAACTTACAATCCAATGACTATAGCTGAGTTACAAAAGTTAACTCCTATCGTTGATTGGAAAGCTTATTTTGAAGCAAAAGGATTGAAAAACATAGATAAAGTTATTGTTTCTCAACCAAAATATATGAAAGAATTAAATAATATCCTTTCTGACAAAAATCTTGCTGACGTAAAAGCTTATTTAAAATGGACTTTGGTAAATGGAAATTCTAGTTACTTATCAACTGATATGGAGACAGCTAGCTGGGAATTCTATTCTAAAACTTTACAAGGAGCTAAAGAACAAAGACCAGTAGAGGAAAGAGCACTAGCTGTAGTAAATGGTACAGTAGGTGAAGCATTAGGTCAACTTTATGTAGAGAAAAAATTCCCTGCTGAAGCTAAAGCTAAAGCGCAAGCAATGATTAAAAATGTTTTAACTGCATTCCGTGAGCGTATTAAAAACTTACCTTGGATGGCAGAAGATACTAAAAAAGGAGCTTTAGAAAAATTAAGCACTACTACTATCAAAATTGGTTACCCAGATAAATGGGAAGACTATTCTGCTATGACTATTAAATCTAAAGCAGATGGTGGTAACTATTTTGAAAACATGAAAAATGCAGAAAGATGGGAACAAGCTAAAAACGTGGCTGACTATGGAAAACCTGTAGATAAATCACGTTGGGGAATGTCACCTCAGACAGTAAATGCATATTTCAACCCATTGTATAACGAAATCGTATTCCCTGCAGCTATTCTACAACCACCTTTCTATGATTATAAAGCTGATGAAGCTATTAATTACGGAGGTATAGGTGCTGTTATTGGACACGAGATTTCACATAGTTTCGATGATTCTGGTGCTCGTTATGACAAAGATGGAAACTTAAACGATTGGTGGACTCCTGCAGACTTAGAGAAATTTACTACTTTAGGAAATGCTTTAGCTGACCAATATAGTGCTTTAGAACCACTACCAGGAGTATTTGTAGATGGTAAATTTACACTTGGAGAAAACATTGGTGACTTAGGTGGTGTTAACGCTGCTTATGACGGTTTACAACTTTATTTAAAAGAAGCTGGTAATCCTGGTCTTATCGATGGATTCACACCAGAACAACGTTTCTTTATCTCTTGGGGAACTATCTGGAGAACTAAAGCTCGTGAAGAAGCAATCAAAAATCAAGTAAAAACTGATCCACATGCTCCAGGTCACTATAGAGCTTATGTTCCTTTACAAAATGTAGATGCTTTCTATGAAGCATTCGATATTAAAGAAGGAGATAAATTATATATCAAACCTGAAGAAAGAGTAAAAATTTGGTAATCACCAGAGTCAATAATAATAAAAA
>NZ_BAEX01000026.1 GCF_000246945.1 Myroides injenensis M09-0166 | reverse complement strand
TTTTTGAACTGACAAAACTTTTTTTTAAAATATTTCTATTTATTTTTCAAGCCTTATCAAATCGCCAGTTATTACTGAAGCGGACTGCAAAGATAACACCTTATTCTAATTCCCTCCAAATTTATTTTTATTAAATTTCTCTGAAATTACAAGCGCTATTCTGCTTCTCAATTCTTATTTATGATCGTCTGCCTCTAGAGCTGTAGATTACTTCTCTAATGCGGATGCAAAAGTAGCACCTTTTTCACTACTTCCAAACTTTTAATCCCTTATTTTTTCACTTATCACCACATTATTTCTTAACTATTTATTATTGACACTTTTACGCAGTAAACTTTTTTTAGTTTTATTTTATTGTTTGCTTTATAATGTAAGATCTCTCTATATAAGAGAAAACACGGCTGTAATTCTAAAATGGTATTCTTGTATTTATCTTTCCCATTTGATAAAATGTCTTTATTTCAAATACACACCTTTATAATAACTAATTTTTAAAGCGCTATCTTTTTATAGTCTTTATACAAGATGATAAATTATTCTGATTACATGACTATTACCTTCTATACTTTACCATTCATTATAATCTAAATCTTAACTACTTCAATAAATACCGCAAAATTTAAAATAATGTTACCCATGATAAGAGCTGTTGAACAAATTACTTGAAACTACTGCATTCATAGACTTCTAGCCTCCTGTCATTGAATAAAATTAGTCGATTATTAAATTTCAACTACTCACTACAACAAAAAAAGGTCAGCTTTCACTAACCTTTTCTTCTTACTATAAATATAAATTATTATTGTTTAATAACTCGCATTTGTTTCTTTAACCCTTTTGCTTTTATCTCGACAAAATAAATAGAACTAGTCAATCCTTCAACAGAAACCTCAATTGTTCCATTTTCGTGCGCACGAATACTATAATCTCTAACTAATCTACTATTTAAGTCAAATATTTTAACTTCAATAATTTCTTCTTCATATTTCTCACCTAGTTCTGCAAAGAAGAAATTAGTCATAGGATTAGGCCATAACTTATATTCCAATTTATCTTCTTTAATCTCTTCTTTATCTTTAATACGCTGTAAATTATTAAATTCTCCAGCTGTTATTACTAAAGAATATTCTTGTACCATATTTTTAAGAGATTTTTTGTGGGAAATTACAACTTCATACTTACCAGGTTCCGCATCATCTATTTCAATCTTCTCAATATTATCAACATCATTATTTCCCTTAATAGCTTTTGGATCTGAAAAATCTTTATTTAATTTCCAAGGATAATAAACTTTATCATCTTTTCTAATTTCAATATCCAAATCATTAACTAAAATAGGATTAGTTAACATATAACTTTCACTCGAATTTCTACCATCATGACCATCTCCAGCAATATCAGTCCATGCCAAAGTAAACACTAATTTTCCAGGTTCTGTAATTTCAATCTCTTTTGTATACACCTCACTATTCTCTAAACTATTTTCTTCAATAAAAGCAATTATTTTTTCATCCTCAGAACCATCCATCACTTGTACTCCAGCCAATGCATTAATTAGTCCCCAACCAAATAAATGATCAGGACCAGGCGCAATACCAGCTTCATCGGCAGTGTGAGCCATTATTGCACGAATTGTAGCAGACTTAAAAGGAGCTTTACGATCTTTACTAAATTGCATAGCCCATTGTTGCCATAATGTAAACACACCTGTTACAGCTGGTGCAGCCATAGAAGTTCCACTCAAAATAGCATACTCGTCTATTTTAGGAGCAATAGAACTATTCTCTGGATTTTTATAGGAAGTTGAAAAAACTCTATTGCCTTTAGCAGCAATATCAGGTTTAATTCTGAAATCATTTGTTGGACCTTGACTACTAAAGTCAGTAAGTACAACATCTTCCGGACCTTGATAATCCAAAACTTCTTTAACAGCAGCAACAACGACTGCGTTTTTTGCAACAGAAGCACCTGTCAGCATATCCACGTTAATTTTCTCTGGATCATCCTTATAAACTAATCTTTGCCCTCTCCCATCATTCCCTGCTGCTACTACAGGTATATAATATTTATAATTAGACGCTAACCAATCAAAATTTGCACTAACCTCAATATAACTTCCATAATAATGCTTAGTATTTGGAATAGGATTTCCCAACTCATCAAAAAAATCATAGCCATAAGAGTGATTACTTACTAATATACCATTTCCAGCCATTTCTCCCATCTTTTTGATATCACCATCCCATGAATAACTCCAAATAGACGCTTTTGGAGCCATTCCTTTTGACATTTTTTGATGTTTACCATTTGAAGCAATAGTCCCTGCTACGTGAGTTGCATGTAATCGCTTTTCCTCATAACTTCTGTTTTTTACAGCTTTAGAAACAGGCTGACGAAGAAAAACACGGGTATTATTAGTTCTTTCACTTAATAAATCTTGTTGTGTGTCTAAAATTACCTCACCATCAATAACACCTGCTATCATATCATTTCCGTCTAGATTTGGAAGTATACCATTAGCAGCATTTACTTCTTCAACACGAGAAGTAATCCTAGAACCTGAATTAAAAGTTCGTTTATATAATAGAATACCATTTTCATCTATTCCATCAAGTTCAAAATATCCACCATCTCTATTAATTCCAGAAATTACTAAACCATTCTGCTGAGCAAAATTAATTGCACGCTTTTTATTTTCTAAAGCTTCATTAGCTTTCTCGGTTAATATTTTTGTGGTTTCTCTTAGATTATAAGTTGAGACTATCTTATTTCTCATCTGTAAATTTTGCCCTTTTACAATAAAAGGGGAGAATAGTAATGCAACAAAAAATAGTGAGGTAGTTTTCTTCATGATATATAATAAGTGTATAAAAAAATAAAAATAATAACATTTATCAAATAATCATCATTTTAAATAAAAATTTAAACACTAATATTGAATTAACTAAAAAAATCACTAGACACACTACTTTAAATTAACATTAAATTCACAAATAAAATCACTACTGAATAAATAGAATACAGCATTTTAACACATACTACCAGTAGTATTATTTAAAATACATCTAAATAATAATAAAAATAAAAAAATATCCCACAAAAACGATGAAGCACATCATTCTATTGATTACTAATTATTTCAGCAAATAATTTTATACTATGTTTTCGTTTTTCAAAATCATAGATAGGAGTTGTAATCATTAATTCATCGACTTCTAATAAATCACAGAACTTTTTGAGATCATCTGCAATATCATCTTTTGTCCCTATAAAAGAACATGAAGTCATTTTATACACATATGCTTCCTCCTGTACATTCCATAAACCACTCATAGATTGAATAGGCTTTTGCATTGGTTTTCTATCATTTCTAATAATTCCTAGAAACATATTATAAAAAGATGTCGCCAAGTAATTTGCTTCGTCATTAGAATCCGCAAGAATAACATTTATACATGGCATGAAATAAGGTTTCTCCAATTGAACTGAAGGTTTAAAATTTTTCTTATATATTTTAGCTGCTAATTGTATTTGATCTGGTGCAAAATGACTTGCGAACGCATAAGGTAAACCTTTCTCCGCTGCCAAGTAAGCACTGTCAGTACTTGAACCCAATATCCAAATTGGGACATTGCAACCTTCACCTGGAAAAGCTCTCACTTTTGAATCACAATTATTTTTATCAAAGAAATTCTGTAGTTCTACAATTTGATTAGGAAAATAATTCACCGCCATTGTATCGTTTCTCCTTAACGCTAATGCGGTTAGCTGATCAGTACCAGGAGCTCTACCTAATCCCAAATCTATCCTATTAGGATACAAAGACTCTAAAGTTCCAAATTGTTCAGCAATAACAAGAGGAGGGTGATTAGGTAACATAATACCCCCAGAACCTACTCTAATATTTTTTGTGCCATTAGCAACATATCCAATTAACACAGAAGTAGCAGAACTAGCAATATGAGGCATATTATGGTGTTCGGCTAGCCAAAATCTAGTATAACCTAATAAATCTGCATATTGAGCAGTGTCAAGTAAATTGTATAAAGTTTCAGTTGTCGTTCTATTCTCACCAATAATGGCCAAATCTAAGAATGAAAAAGGTATTTTACTCATAATTCTTCTCTTTAATAATATAGTAAGTTACATAGAAATGTTTGATAAGCGAAAAACTTGAAGAATCTTTAACAAAATAAAAAAAGGCTTAATACTTCAATATATTAAGCCTTATATACAATAATTAATTCTACTTACTTTCTAATTTTGATAGTGCAATTAGATAAGTCTTCAATAATTGCGAGTGATTCCACTCTTACACCTTTCTCTTCTAATAGTTTTCTACCATTTTGAAATGCTTTTTCAATTATAAAGCCCATTCCAACTAAATTAGCTCCTGATTTCTTAATCAAATCCAATACACCAATCGCAGCATTACCATATGCTAGAAAATCATCAACAAATAATACATTATCACCAGGCTTCAAAAAATCATGGCTAATAACAACATCATAAGTCCTATCTTTTGTAAAAGAATGAATTTGAGTGTGTAGCATATTTTCCATAGTTGAAGGCTTTTTTTTTCTTTGCGAAAACAACAGGTAAATTAAGCAGATAACCAGTCATAATTGCAGGCGCAATTCCACTAGCCTCAATTGTCATAATTTTATTCACTTCAGTCGAAGCAAATCTTCTAACAAACTCAACTCCTATTGATTTCATCAAGATAGGATCCATCTGATGATTAATAAAACTGTCAACTTTTAAAATTCCACCTTCATAACAATGTCCGTCTTGAAGAATACGTTTGTGCAATAATTCCATTTATATTGTGTTGTTTTTATGAAAAATAAAAAAGGGAGGTTATAACCTCCCTTATATGAATTGCATACAAATTTACATATTATAGTCATCAAAATAAAATAATGGACTAATAAATAATTTACTTATTGCCTTTTAAAATCACAAAAGGCCTAACTACCTTTTTGCCCGTCTTATCAATGGTATTTTCCATATATTGCCATTGTTCCACATTACTATAACCAATATTAGTTATAACTCGTATTAACCTTTCTGTTTTATGAAACTCAAAAATATCATCTACTGCAAAAGGTTGCTTTTGTGCAAAATCTTCTCTTATATATGCTAAAGCAATATTGCCATTTGGTTTAAGAACTCTAAATATTTCTTGCAAATATTTTACTGGATCAGGCCAAAAATAAATAGTATTTACAGCAAAACAGTGATTAAAAGATTTATTGGGATAATCAAGTTTACAACTGTCATCAGCAAGTTTCAAACTGACTTTCTTATTCACAACAAGATCTTTATTTAACTCAGAAGCAGTTTCTATCATAAGGGAGGAAGCTTCAATTCCTTCATATAAAATATTTTCAGCTTTAGAAAACAAATACTGTAAGTGTTTGCCACTACCAAAACCAAATTCCAAAACAGTATCACACTCTTGAATATCTAATCTATCAATAGTTTTAAAAATCATATTATTATTGGAAACAAACATTGTATTTGCAATCACTACCCCTTGATCTCCATTTGGACATTTTAATTGATTAGCTAAATCTATGTAATCCTTTTGATCCATTTCTTTATATTTTTGTTCAAAGATAACTGTTTAGAATTAATCTAAATAATTATCTTTGAATAAAATTATTTATATCAAAAAATTAATATATCTCTGTAAAATGAAAATGACATTGAAGACTCTGGGTACAAATGAAATAATTAATACAAATAATTATAGTCGAACATTTTTTGATAAAAAAAACACTCCAATTGTCCATGAAAAGATAATAGATACTATTCCAAATATAGTTAGCAGTAATCGAAGCGAATATTATTATTCTGATCTAATTATTTCAAAAGGAGATATTAAATTAAAACAGGATATATTAATTAACTTCTATAGTGAAGAACCAATATATGAATTACACTTCTGCCTAGAAGGTCAATCCATATTAACCACTAACACAAAAACAAAAAATGGAATTTTTAGATTCAATTCCGGAGAACATAATTTATATCACCATAAAGAATTAACTGGTATATATAAAAGTACACAGTCCAATAACGCTACTAAATACTTAGAGTTAATATTCAAATCAACGTTTATAGATTCATTAATTGAAGAATACCATGTACTAGAAGATATCTTGATAAATCAAAATATTACACACTCTCAAAAAATATTTGAAACAAACCTTAAAATTAATTATGAAATTAATTACATTCTTATGCAGATGATGAATAATAATCGTACGCCACAATTCCAAAGATCATATTTAAAAAATAAAGCTCAAGAATTACTGCTTTTACAACTAGAACAGTATTTACAATTAAATACTATCGACAAAATTTTAGGTACAGAAAAAATTAATCAAGAAAAAATAATACATGTAAAAGAAATCATTGAGAAAGAACACAAAACAAATCACACACTTAGTGACCTGTCAAAACGTGTAGGAATTAATGAATTCAAACTTAAAAAAGAGTTTAAAAAATTATTTAATAAAACCGTTTTTGGTTATCTTTTTGAAGTGCGCATGGAATATGCAGCAAACTTATTATTGAATACTTGTACACCTATTAAAGAAATTGCTCAATATTGTGGCTACGAATATAGTCAACATTTTACTACTGCCTTTAAACGCCTTTACAATATAACCCCTGCAGAATACCGTAAAAAGAAAAAGTTTAATTAAACATTTAATAGGCTTAAAATCAACAATAGCAAATAAATCTAATTCTCTTTTGCTATATTTTACTTTAAAAAACCACTACACAATCAAATTAAAATTGTAAGAACAAACGTAGATGATGTTTTGATTTTTACAAAAATTAAGAAGCATATATAGAAATTTGTGTCGCTGAACAAAAAAAATGCTCCCCTTATTTACCAAATCACACTCCAAGAAAGGATAGAACTAGCTATATTTCCCCACCTGACACTTCCCCAAAAAAGAATTAAATAAAAAGCTCCGCTTTTATAATTCAAAGAAGCTTTAAAAAATAATTATAGATCAAGAAGTTATTGTCAACATTTGTACTAATAAACCCAACGGTAGAGATAATGAAGACAGTTATTTTGATGAAAAGTTATATAAAGTAAGATCTGCTATTAAAAGAGCAAATGCTTAGTTATATAGTGTAGATTTTTTACGCAATAGATTCAATACTAGATTACCTAGTTGGATGACATAGAATTATATGGCTTTTATCGTAATATATCTAAAGAAATTTTAGAAGACTAAAAAGTCAAGATGACTTCATCCTATTGTAGCTCACCCAATCCATTACAGCCGTTTTATTTTTAAATTTTTTAAAAATAAATCATCTAATTATTCAAAGGTCTTTTTGACTAGAAATACCTAAAATGATTCGTAAAATAATTGATTCCTTACCTACCTTTATTACAATAGAGGATATGATTTTTTCAACACCGTGTCAACAGTTCTCCAAGATTCCTTCAACAAATACCCCTCTATATAGAGCAATCATGGGGAAGTGTTGAAGAAGTCTTGAAGAATTTCGCTCTAATGCCTCTAAATACAGGCTTTTCCAAGCATTTAAAATTTAATCCAATAGATCGAATTTAATGATAAGTCACTGTAATTTAATTAGATATATTTTTAGTATCAAAAAAAGTGAAGTACTTTTTATTTTGGTTAGATAGTTAAAGTATATATATAAAATCTTATACTCTCTTGATATGCAAAGGATATATTTGATATAGAAATCAGTTTTGAATACATAACTAATCAATTAACTAATGCTGAATTATCCCTATCAGAATTACTTAATTAATGTTGATGCTGGTTTTGATCTACAGAAATTAATAAAAATAGTTAGTGATAAAGAAATAATAGCTAACTTATATCCTAATAAACGAAATAGAAAAGATTATGAACACAATTATTTCGATGAAAAACTATGCAAAGTGATTTATACTATTGAGAGTAGAAAATCTTGATGATAGAGCTTTCGTTGTTTCCTCAATATATTCGATATCATATTTTCTAGTTTATTGGCGTGGAATTTCATAGCTTTTATCATTATAGTAATAAAGAATTACAAAAACTAGTAAGTCAAGATGACTTCAAAAACAAAAAACCCCAAGTGCGACATTCTTGGGGTTCTTCTAACAAAAATAAACTAACAACTCAATAAACAACAAATACAAAATGCTATTTGCAATTCAATTGAATCACTTATACAGAGCGCGACAACAATTCTCTGCATAAACTTTAAATATCTTTAGCGTAATAAACTATATTCAAATTTTGGATAGCCTCTATGTCCACTTTCATTCATAAAACTTAACATTCTCATTTTATAAAAATTACCTTTCGAATCTTTAATGACGTAAAAGACATTTTTAAATAAAACTTTTGAGTTAGCAACTTCTCTCCACGTCCCTCCAATTATTGTTAAATCCTTTTCCAACTTATCTTTCTTAACATCAGCTAAAGAAAACTTTTTATAATACTCCGCACTTTCCTCTTTAGGAATTGTTATCTTATAACTTTCAACACCTCCATAACGATTTATAGCAATAAAGTCTGAAAAACCATATGATCCTTTTGGATCTCCATTTTGATCTACAACGTTAGTAAATACAGTAAAATTTAAATCCCATTTATTTTTAGCAGGCTCAACATCTACAATTGAATTCTTATTAAAACTAAAAAAACGGAAATTATATGCTGCATTCTTTGGAATTACAATCTCTTTATGCGCTGAATCATTTAGCTCTGCATATTGCAAAATATATCCATTATCTTTTCTAAGCACTCTAATCTTCATCCAACCTCTAGGTGCCCCAGTAATATCAACTGATCCTGCAGCAACATCACCTTTGCCTGGCTCAGAACCTAAATTTACAATATAAACCTTATTATCTCCTGAGTTAGCTTTAACTTCTCCTATTGCTGTCTGAGTTAAATCTCCTGAAGGATCATCGATATAAGCAACATTAGTAGGGTCAAAAGTTCCAATCTTAACCTTATCTTGTAAACTTACTACATCAGACTCTCTAATATTATCAATATTATTATCAGTAGTCACTCCAGCAGCCATATATAAAGCACCGTTAATTTTAACTCTAAAATCATCTCCACAATAAAAAGCTAAGTCCCATGAATCCCTAGGTATAGGATACATTGCCTTACCGCCTAAATCAACATATACTTGATTCGGTTCACTAGGACCACCAACATTTGGTGCCATTGTACCTCCTAAAGCAGCATCAAAACTTATAGCCATAATAGAGTATCCTTGTATAATAGGATTACGTGGACTATAATTAACTTTAACTATATTAAACTGTACCGTCTTATCCGTTCTATCATAAGGGTAAATAAGATTTTCAAATTTAAACTTTACTTCCTTATCTCCCTTTTGGAAAGGAATTTCTAAAAACCTACCTTCTTTAGCAATGGGCAAAGTACTAAAGTCAATACCATAGGCAGCATTAACTCCCAAAATATCTATCTCGATACTACCAGATTCCATTGCTACATCAGAAAACACTAATGTAATATCTGCTGAAGTTTTTATATCACTATATACAATAGACTGTTCTTTAAAAGCTACGATAAAATCTCTTACATCATTATTTCCATTCTTAGAATCTTTCTCACAAGAATACAAAAAACTAACTATACAAAATAACGTAAATATTTTAATTATTCTTCCCATCATCATCTATATCTAAAAACCAAAATTATATTGAACTTTCAAAAAATAACTACGCCCATAAGCTATTGGCATTGTAGAAGCTGCTGACGCATGTGCTGTACCTGAATTCAAAGTAGATTTCAGCATACCAACATCAAATAAATTTCTAACTCCAATAGTGGCTGTTAATTTATTTTTTAAAAATGGTTGTTTAATACTTACATCCATCCAAGAATAACTTTCCTGCCTTCCCTTGATATAATAATTTCCCATAAAATCACTTTCCATCTTATACTTTGTCTCTTCACCATTAAACTTATAATATACTGAAAATGCTGTTTTCAACTTAGGCAGTTTATAACTTGCATTAGCTGTAAATTCAGGAGTATATAGAAATTTATCAGTCTGCTTTGGTGCATCATACATTCTTTGCGCTATCCCTGACATTGTAAATCCTAAACCTAATTGAAAATTTTGATAACTAAATTGATTCATAAAAGTAAAACCAATATTTCTATAACGGTTAACATTCTCATATTTGAACTTTAATCCCCCATTATCAACAATCTCAATTACATCAATTTTGTCATCTACCTCTAAATATCTTCCAGTCATACTTCCATGATAAGTAAATCCATCAGAAAGTTCTAAACTCTTTTTAAAATTTAAAAAGAAAGTCTTCCCCTTTTCCGGTTTTAAATTAATATTACCTTGTAAATCGTGATTAACATCAACAAAATAAGTATATAACTCGTCATAGTTTGGTAGTCGAGGTGCTGTACCTACTGTTGCTCTTACCTCATAATTATTACCAAAATCATATTTTAATACAATACTCAATGCATGTTGACTTTTAAATACATTTGATGTCATCAAACGATACCCTGGTCTGATCATTAATCGTGGTAAAGCTTGAATCTCAGAAGATGCAAAAAAATCATAGCTTCCAAGTTTCTTCTTTGCAGGTAATTCTGAAAACTCCTCAGTCATACTAGAATAACCTTCTGTTTCTTTAATGTCATATCCTACTTGAAATTTTGCTTTCTCCCAATTAACAAATTCACTAAAGCTACCACGTGAAAACCATGCCTCCCTACTTTCGTTTTTAAATTTTTTACGATCAAACTTTTCATCATATTTTATTCTATAACGGTAGATATCAGCCTCTCTAGTTTGCTTTTGATAACTTGCATCAATATTAAAAACTAAAATATTTCCTAAATGTCCAGAAGCATTAAGTACATTACTATATCTATTAGTATTTA
The DNA here is from genome assembly GCF_000246945.1 of Myroides injenensis M09-0166. Taxonomy (GTDB): domain Bacteria; phylum Bacteroidota; class Bacteroidia; order Flavobacteriales; family Flavobacteriaceae; genus Flavobacterium; species Flavobacterium injenense. Next base: position 25,661 of record NZ_BAEX01000026.1, on the reverse strand, counting down.
TTATTCTATCTTTTGCAACAGGGTCAATAGTTTCAAAAATAGGATCTTCATTAAATTCAAATAATTTAGCATAATCCTTCATTCTTTCATTAAAGTATTCAAACTTATAAAACACTTTATATGTGCCACCATCAAAATTTAATAATGCTTTTACATTATTTTGATTTTTTGGCAAGAATTCATGTCCTCGTTTATCATCGTCACCATAATAAGTCATTCCTTGCCTTCCTCCATAAAATCCACGAAAATCATTATGCGTATAACTTAAACTTGTATATAGCTTATCTGTTATATTATGTCCTAAAGAAAAACCTTGAATATGTTTCCCTTGATTTGTCAAATTATATTCCGTAGATACTGTTTCTTCTTGTACAAAAGCATTAATATTCCAATCATACAAGCTGTTTTTCTTGGTTATAATATTAATAATTCCTGTTACAGCATTTGCACCATAATCAACTCCCATAGCTCCTTCAACAATCTCTACCCTCTCAACATCATCTAAATTTATCTGAGTCAAATCTGTATTATTCCCAAATCCCTCATCACTTATCATTGGCACATTATCAACCAAAATAGTAAAATATTGTGCATCTAATCCAAACATTTTTACAGTTGATCTACCTGTTTGGGCATTAGGAAGTATTGAAATGTTCATTACTTGATTTAATGCATCAGCTAATGTTACTGCGCCTAGATTCTCAATGCGCTCTCTATTTAATACAGTTACATTATTAATTGCTTTATTTATAGACTGTGGATTATACTGCCCTGTAATTACAATCTCATCTAAATTTTGTTTAGGTGAAATAACAGTATCATTTTTTTGTCCATAAACATATACACTCAAAAAAGTACTAAGAACAATTGTTGATATTGACTTAAAACCCATTTATTTTTAATTTGTTGTTTTTGTTTTGTTTTGTTGCTTGCAAATATATATAAATTATTATTATTTAAACTCATTTTAAATAATAATAATTTATATAAAAAAAGGATATAGAGTAAAATCTATATCCTTCATCAAAATAACTTCTATTTTAATTAAGCTTTAGGAAGAAAAACTTCTGCCATCATACAACGAGCACTTCCTCCACCGCATGCCTCTATAGTATCTAGAGAACTATGTATTATTTTATTATGCTTTTCAATAGCTTTAATTTGTTTATCATTTAAGCTATTATAAGCTTGAGTAGACATTATTAAAAAACGCTCATCATTAGCCCCAATTACTTGCAACATATTACCTGCAAAATTATTTACCTGATCTTCTGTAATTTCAATTACTTCTTTTCCTGAAGATTTTAGATTATTTAAAACAATTTTTCGCTCTTGTTTATCATCTATTGCATCAGCGCAAATTATAGCAAAAGTATCAGCAATACACATCATTACATTAGTATGGTAAATCAATTCTCTCTTTCCATTTACTGTTTGATATGCTTCAAAAATTACTGGATCCATTTCAAATTCTTCACAGAACTCAATTACTAAACCTTCATCTGCACGAGGAGATAAAGCACAATAAGCTTTTCCGTTTGCGCGATCCAGAATTAAACTACCAGTACCTTCTAAAAAATATTCATCATCCTCTGCTGAAGTATAATCCCAAATATCTTCTATAATAAATCCTTTATCTTCTAATAGGTCTAAGATATCTTCTCTGCGTTCTAAGCGTCTATTTTCTGCAAACATAGGATACAACACTACTTCACCTGATTCGTGAAAAGAAATCCAATTGTTTGGAAAAATACTATCAGGAGTATCTGGCTCTATAGAATCATTCACAACAATTACATTTACCCCAATATTTTTAAGTTTCTCTACAAAGGCATCGAATTCTTCAACTGCTTTTGCATTAACACTTTCTGGCGATAAATTATCTAATACCTTTTGATAATAATTATTTACTGCAGTTTGCTCATTCATACGGAAAGCAACTGGGCGTATCATTAAAATTGTATTTGTAGCTTGCTTCATAATTTTATTTAATTTTTTATTCTCTTATCAAAGGTAAAGTTGAACAACGTAATAGCCCCTCTTGCTTAGAAATTTCAGCATATGGAATTTCCTCTACGATAAAGTTATTTGCTCTCAACCAATTATTCAACCTAGTAAAATTCTTTTCACTAACTACAACATTTGGTGCGATAGAAAATACATTTGAATTCATATGATACATCTCCTCTCTAGTAATGTGAAATAAGTTTTCATCACCAAATAGATCAACAAGAAATTGATATTCTTTTTCATCATAAAATCCCCCTCGATAAATAATTGCTTTATTATCGCCCACAGGTTGAAAACAACAATCTAAATGTAATGCATTATCACGAGGCTCAGTCTTAGACTTAACTAAATCAAAACTCTTAACAATTTTATTTGGGAATAATTCTTTTATAAATTCTACTCCCTCACGATTTGTTCTAGCTGTTATAAACTTTTTATAATCTGGTCGTTTATAAGTACCAACAAATATGTAATCATTCCACAACATTACATCTCCACCTTCAAAATGTACTTCTTCTGGTGCAGATATAATATCTTGGGGATCTATTTGCTCTAAAACATAATGAATTGCTTCAAGTTCGCGATCGCGATCAGGGAGAATATTTGCTTTGATAAATTTATTTTCTATAACGAATCCAATATCTCTCGTAAATATTTGGTTATAATCGTTAATTATTTCAGGACGAAATACTTTTACATCATATTTTTCAAAAACTTTATTAAAAGCCTCCATTTCATTAATCATGTCATCTTCTACAGGATAAGTACCAGCTAGAATATGTTCTAAAGATTTTGGATCATAGGCTTCTTCAATTGTAGGTGTGGGTCCATTGCTATTAGCAATACCAAGGACCACAGCCCGCAAACGCGAGGTTTCATTATTTACATTTAGTTTTAACATAAAATGGATTTTTCACAAATATAACAAAACACTTTTAATAATACTCTTATTCAAAACTATGTAAAATAAAAAGAGTCACTTTATAAAATAAGTGACTCTTAAATATTAATTATATTATATTAACGTTGTTCCATTGGTACGTATTTTCTTAAACTTTCCCCAACATAAATTTGACGAGGTCTACCAATCGGCTCTTTATTAATTCTCATTTCTTTCCATTGAGCAATCCACCCTGGCAAACGTCCGATAGCAAACATAACTGTAAACATTTCAGTAGGAATACCTAATGCACGATAAATAATTCCAGAATAGAAATCAACATTTGGATATAAATGACGCTCTACGAAATACGGGTCTTTTAATGCCGCTGCTTCCAATTTTTTTGCAATATCTAACACAGGATCATCAACACCTAATTTACCAAGAACTTCATCCGCAGCTTTCTTAATAATTCTAGCTCTCGGATCAAAGTTTTTATATACACGGTGACCGAATCCCATTAGACGGAATGGATCATCTTTATCTTTAGCTTTGTTTAAATATTTTTCAACATCTCCACCATCGTTTTGAATAGCCTCTAACATTTCTAAAACAGCTTGATTCGCTCCACCATGTAATGGTCCCCATAAAGCAGACACACCAGCTGATATAGAAGCAAAAAGTCCTGCATGAGAAGAACCTACAATACGTACTGTTGAAGTAGAGCAGTTTTGTTCGTGATCTGCATGTAAAATGAACAGTTTATCAATTGCATTTTTAACGACAGGATCAATTTCATAAGGTTCTGTAGGTAATGCAAACATTAATCGTAAGAAGTTATCTACATAACTTACAGTATTATTGTAATAATTTAATGGATATCCCTTTGCCTTTCTATATGTCCAAGTAGCGATTACTAAGAATTTACTCATAGTTTTACATACAGCTTCATATAAATCTTTAGTACATTCAGCATTAACTACTTTTGGGTTAAACGCTGTAAGAGCACTGGTTAATGAAGCGAGAACTCCCATAGGATGTGCCGTTTTTGGAAAGCCATCAATGATATTCTTCATTTCTTCGTTCACTAATGAATACTTACGAATATCTTTTTCAAATTGTTCTATCTGTTGTTTAGTTGGTAATTCACCAAAAATAATAAGATAAGAAACTTCTAAAAAGTTTGAATTGGCTGCAAGATCTTCAATTGAATACCCTCTATATCTTAAAATTCCTTCTTCACCATCAAGATAAGTAATTGCACTTTTGCAAGAACCAGAATTCTTATATCCTGGATCATACGTAATAGCACCAGTTAAAGAGCGTAATTTCAAAATATCAATCGCTACTTCATTCTCAGAGCCAACGATAGTAGGAAATTCATATCTTTCACCATCTATTTCTATATAAGCTGTTTTAGACATATTGTTATTATTTTATTTTATTCTTAGTTATTTTCTATAATCTATAAATTTATATATTTCTAAATAATTTATGAAGGAAAGATAATAATTATTATGCATACATACAAGTTAAAATACAATGTCTATAATACAAAAACACAATAACTTCAAAGCTTCCCATACACTTTTATGAATTCAATGCTTAAATTAAAAAACAACAAAAACATTAAAAAAAATCACAAAATAGTATATAAAAATCAAAGCCTCTAGAATTCTAGAGGCTTTGATTTTATTAATAATAACTTATTTTACTTTAAAAGCTTTAGTTTTTGGGTAATATGCAACATCACCTAATTCCTCCTCAATTCTTAAAAGTTGATTATATTTAGCCATACGATCAGAACGAGAGGCAGATCCTGTTTTAATTTGACCACAATTTAAAGCAACTGCTAGATCAGCAATTGTATTATCTTCAGTTTCTCCAGAGCGGTGTGACATTACAGAAGTATATCCAGCATCTTTCGCCATATTTACAGCAGCGATAGTTTCAGTCAAAGTTCCGATTTGATTTACTTTAATTAAAATAGAATTTGCTATACCTTCATTAATACCTCTTTCTAAACGTTTCACATTTGTAACAAATAGATCATCTCCTACTAATTGAACTTTATCTCCAATTTTCTCAGTTAGATATTTCCATCCTTCCCAGTCATCTTCATACATACCATCTTCAATAGATATTATAGGATATTTACTAACTAATTCAGCTAAGTAATCCGCTTGTTCTGTAGAAGTACGTATTTTCCCTAAGTCCCCTTCAAATTTAGTATAGTCATATTTCCCATCAACATAAAATTCAGAAGCTGCACAATCTAAAGCAATCATTACTTCGTCACCAAATTCATATCCAGCCTTTTCAACTGCTAGTTTAATTGATTCAATTGCATCTTCAGTACCTTCTAATGTTGGCGCAAATCCACCTTCATCTCCAACAGCAGTACTTAATCCTCTCTCATGTAATACTTTTTTAAGATTATGGAAAATTTCAGTACCCATTTGCATAGCATGAGTAAAATTCTCAGCCTTAACAGGCATAATCATAAATTCTTGAAAAGCTATAGGCGCATCTGAGTGAGAACCTCCATTAATGATATTCATCATTGGAACAGGCAAAGTATTAGCAGAAACTCCTCCTACATATCTATATAAAGGCATTCCTAATTCTGCAGCTGCAGCTTTTGCGACAGCCAATGAAACACCTAGAATAGCATTAGCTCCTAAATTCCCTTTATTAGGCGTACCATCTAAGGCAATCATTAATTCATCTATTGCATTTTGTTCAAAAACATTTAAACCTACAATATTCTCAGCAAGGATAGTATTTACATTTTCAACAGCTTTCATCACCCCTTTACCCATAAAATCTTTTCCGCCATCTCTTAACTCAACAGCTTCATGTTCACCCGTAGATGCACCAGATGGTACAGCTGCTCTTCCTAAATAACCACCATCGGTAACTACATCAACTTCTACAGTAGGGTTACCTCTTGAATCTAAAATTTGACGTGCATGCACACTTACTATTGTACTCATAATATTATTGTGTCTTAAAATTTAGTATAAACAAATTTACGAATTAAAAAATGAAAAATTAACATTATCACCAAAGATCAAGTAAGAATAAAACATAAAAAAAGTAGCCACTAAATGGCTACTTTAACTTTCTTAATATTCTCTATAAACTCATCAAACAAATAACGAGAATCATGAGGTCCAGGACTAGATTCTGGATGATATTGAACTGAAAAAACATCTTTATTTTTCATTCTCATCCCAGCAACAGTGCTATCATTTAAATGTAAATGAGTAATTTCTAATGTATTACTATTTTCTACATCTTCTTTTATAACTGCAAAACCATGATTTTGCGAAGTAATTTCACCTCTTTCTGTAATTGTGTTCAAAATTGGATGATTAACACCACGATGTCCACTAAACATTTTAAAAGTTTTAATTCCTTGTGATAAACCAATTAATTGATGACCTAAGCAAATTCCAAAAACTGGTAAACCAGAATCAATAATTTCATTGACAGTTGCAAGAATTCCAAGTTTACCCAAAGCTTCAGGATCACCTGGCCCATTAGAAAGAAAAATACCATCAGGTTCAAAAGCTTTCAAGTCAGTATAAGAACTGTCATAAGGAAACACCTTAACATAACAATCTCGCTCAGCAAGACAACGTAGTATATTAGTTTTAATACCAAAATCAAGTGCAGCTATTCTATAAGTAGCATTACTGTCGCCATAAAAATAAGGCTCTTTAGTTGATACTTTAGATGCCAATTCAAGACCATCCATTGATGGAACATTTTTTACCATTTCACGAAGCTTATCAATATCAGTATCGTCTGTTGAAATGATAGCATTCATAGCACCATTATCCCTAATATATGCAGTTAATGCACGTGTATCTACATCAGATATAGCTACTAAATTAGCTTTCTCAAAATATTCATATAACGTTTCATCTGCACTAGGACGAGACTGAAAATCACTAAAATTTTTACATACTAAACCACTAATCTTTATACTATCAGAATCGAACTCATCTTTATGGACTCCATAATTACCAATATGAGCTGTTGTAGCTAACATAATCTGTCCATAATAAGATGGATCAGTAAAAATTTCTTGATATCCAGTCATACCTGTATTAAAGCAAATCTCACCATAAGCAGTACCTTCGATACCTACAGATTTACCATAAAAAATAGTACCATCATAAAGCACTATAACACCTTCCTTTTTATTTTTAAATTCCATGAGTTAGTTGTATTGTCAAATGCAAAAATAATTAAAAAAACAAAAAAAAGGACATTCTAAAAAAGAATGTCCTTTATATCAAAATATTAAATTTACTTCAAAGTAAAAATAACTATTCATTAGTTTCAGCTTCATTAGAAGTTTCTACAGTAGCAGTTTCAGCTTCTACAGCTTTTTTCTTACCTCTACGTGTAGTTTTCTTAGCTTCTTTCTTAGCTACATTGTAAATTTCATTAAAATCTACAAATTCAATCATAGCCATATCAGCATTATCTCCTTGACGATTACCTAATTTAATAATACGAGTATATCCTCCTGGACGATCACCAACTTTTTGAGCTACTTCTCTGAACAATTCAGTAACAGCATCTTTTTGTTTTATATAAGAAAAAACAATACGACGATTATGAGTATCGTCAGTTTTAGCTTTAGTTACTAAAGGCTCAATAAACTGTTTTAAAGCTTTTGCTTTTGCAACAGTAGTATTAATACGTTTGTGCTCAATTAGAGAACAAGCCATATTAGCCAACATAGAATCTCTATGTCCTTTTTTTCTACCTAAATGATTTATTTTTTTTCCGTGTCTCATCTCTTTCTAGAATTTAGACTTTAAAGGTCTAGATTATTCTTTATCTAATTTGTATTTTGATAGATCCATACCAAAATTAAGTCCTTTAACAGCAACTAATTCTTCTAACTCTGATAAAGATTTTTTACCAAAGTTTCTGAATTTCATAAGATCGTTTTTGTTAAATGAAACCAAATCTCCTAATGTATCTACTTCAGCCGCTTTCAAACAATTTAATGCTCGAACTGAAAGATCTAAATCTACCAATTTAGTTTTTAGAAGCTGTCTCATATGTAATGATTCTTCATCATATGATTCAGTTTGAGCGATTTCATCTGCCTCTAAAGTAATTCTTTCGTCAGAGAACAGCATAAAATGATGAATCAAAGTTTTTGCTGCTTCCGTTAAAGCATCCTTTGGATGAATTGAACCATCTGTGATAATATCGAAAACTAACTTTTCATAGTCAGTTTTTTGTTCAACACGATAGTTTTCAATAGCATACTTAACGTTCTTAACTGGAGTATAAATTGAATCCGTAAAGATGGTACCAATTGGTGCATTAGGTTTTCTATTTTCTTCTGCAGGAACATATCCTCTACCCTTTTCAATAGTTAAATCCATATTGATAGTAACATTACTATCCAAATTACAGATAACTAATTCTGGGTTAAGAACCTGAAAACTAGAGATAAACTTTTGAAAATCTCCAGCAGTTAATTGTTCTTTACCTGAAAAAGAGATAGAAACAGATTCATTATCCACATCTTCGATTTGACGTTTAAAACGAACTTGTTTTAAATTTAGGATTATTTCAGTAACATCCTCAACTACGCCTGCTATAGTAGAAAACTCATGGTCTACACCTTCGATACGAACCGAAGTAATAGCATATCCTTCAAGTGAAGATAGAAGAACTCTTCTTAATGCATTACCAATAGTCAATCCATATCCCGGTTCTAAAGGTCTAAATTCGAATTTACCTTTAAAATCGGTCGAATCAATCATGATAACTTTATCGGGCTTTTGAAAATTAAATATTGCCATATTTGTTTCGACTGAATGTCAATTATTATTTGTTGTACAACTCTACGATTAACTGTTCTTTAATGTTTTCTGGAACTTGAAGTCTTTGAGGAATAGATACGAAAGTACCTTCCAAAGTTTCAGGATTCCAAGTAATCCATTCATAAACAGTACTAGAATTAGATAACGAACGTTCGATGATTTCTAGAGATTTAGATTTTTCACGAACTGCAACTTTATCACCAGGTTTTAATTGGTAAGAAGGGATATTCACAACCTCACCATTAACTGTAATATGTCTGTGAGAAACGATTTGACGAGCTGCACGACGAGAAGGAGCAATACCCATTCTGAATACAACGTTATCTAATCTTGATTCACATAATTGAATCAATACTTCACCAGTTACACCACGAGCAGCAGCTGCTTTTTTGTAAAGGTTACGGAATTGCTTTTCTAAAATACCGTAAGTATATTTAGCTTTTTGTTTCTCCATTAACTGGATAGCATACTCAGATTTTTTACCTCTCTTTTTTGCTAAACCATGTTGTCCTGGAGGATAATTTCTTTTTTCAAAAGATTTATCATCTCCGAAAATAGCTTCGCCGAATTTACGCGCGATTTTAGTTTGTGGACCAGTATATCTTGCCATTTCTAAAAATTAAAAAAAGGTAGGGATTATGAATTCAGGTCACTTTCCTCCGATAATCTATTCCTACCTTAGGTTATACTATATAATTAAACTCTTCTTCTTTTTGGAGGACGACATCCATTATGTGGCATTGGAGTAATATCGATAATCTCAGTTACTTCAATTCCGTTGTTATGTAATGATCTGATAGCAGATTCTCTACCGTTTCCTGGTCCTTTTACATAAACTTTTACTTTTTTCAATCCTGCCTCAAGTGCAACTTTACCACAATCTTCTGCAGCCATTTGCGCAGCGTATGGAGTGTTCTTTTTAGAACCTCTGAATCCCATTTTACCTGCTGATGACCAAGAAATCACTTCACCTTTTTTATTAGTTAATGAAATGATGATATTGTTAAACGTCGCATTAATATGAGCTTCACCTGTTGATTCAACAAGTACCTTACGTTTTTTTGTATTCGCTTTAGCCATATTACTACTTATTATTTAGTTGCTTTTTTCTTGTTAGCAACAGTTTTTCTTTTACCTTTTCTAGTTCTAGAATTGTTTTTAGTTCTTTGCCCTCTTAATGGAAGACCAGTTCTATGACGAATTCCTCTGTAACATCCAATGTCCATTAAACGTTTGATGCTTAATGAAATTTCTGAACGTAATTCACCTTCGATAGTGAATTGACCTACAGCTTCACGGATAGCTCCGATCTCATCATCATTCCAATCTTGAACTTTTTTATCTTCGCTAACATTAGCTCTTTCAAGAATTTCTTTAGCTCTGCTTGAACCAATACCGAAGATATAAGTTAAAGCAATAACTCCTCTTTTGTGTTTAGGTATATCTACCCCTGCGATTCTTGCCATAATTATCCTTGTCTTTGTTTAAATCTAGGATTCTTTTTATTAATAACGTAAAGTCTACCTTTTCTACGTACTATAATGCACTCGGCACTTCTTTTTTTAACTGATGCTCTTACTTTCATTTTAATAGCCTCTTTAATATCTATAAGTAATTCTTGCTTTGGTCAAGTCATATGGACTCATTTCCAATTTCACTCTATCACCAGGTAGTAATTTAATATAATGCATACGCATTTTACCTGAAATATGAGCGATTACAACATGTCCATTTTCTAATTCCACACGGAACATTGCATTTGACAATGCTTCTATGATTGCTCCGTCTTGTTCTATTGCTGATTGTTTTGCCATAAAAATTAAGCTATTGCTCTTCTATTTTTACCACTTGTCATCATACTATCATACTGTTTATTCAACAGATATGCATTGACTTGCTGAATTGTGTCTATAACAACACTAACCATAATTAATAGTGACGTTCCACCATAAAACATAGCCCATCCCTGTTGTACGCCTAATAAACTAACAACTATAGCAGGAAAAACTGCAATCAATGCTAGGTATAAAGACCCTGGGAATGTGATTAATGACATAATTCTATCTAAGAAATCTGCAGTTTCTGAACCTGGTCTAACACCTGGAATAAACCCACCACTTCTCTTCAAATCATCTGCCATTTTATTTGTCGGTACTGTAATTGCGGTGTAAAAGTACGTAAAAATTATGATTAATAAAGCAAAAAGTAAATTATACTGCCATCCGAACACGTCGTGAAACGTAGAACTTATAGATTTTGCAGTATCTGATGTAGATAATCCTGCTACTGCTGCCGGCACAAACATAATAGCCTGCGCAAAAATAATCGGCATAACTCCAGAAGCATTAAGCTTTAAAGGAATCCATTGACGATTTCCACCTAACATAGATTGATCATACGTACCAGAAGCACTTCTTCTTGCATATTGAACTGGAATTCTTCTTACCGCAAGAGTCAAATAGATACAAGCAACAATGATTAACAACCATAAAATTACTTCTATAACCACCAACATTGGGCCTCCATTATTATCAGTGATTCTTGATTGGAACTCTTGAATGAAAGACATTGGAAGTCTTGCAATAATACCAACCATAATCAATAATGAAATACCATTTCCAATACCTTTATCAGTAATTTTCTCACCTAACCACATTGCAAAAATAGTTCCGGTAACTAGTATAATTACTGAAGAAAACAAGAATGAGAAAGAGTTGAAACCTAGCAAAAATGCGTCTGACGGCAATTGCACATACAAGTTGTAAATATAACTTGGTCCTTGTAACAAGGTAATACCAATAGTTAACCATCTTGTAATTTGGTTCATTTTCTTTCTACCGCTTTCCCCATCATTCTGTAGTTTTTGCAAATAAGGAACAGCAATTCCCATTAACTGTACTACAATGGAAGCAGAAATATAAGGCATAATACCTAATGCGAAAACAGATGCTTGTGCAAAAGCACCACCTGTAAACACATTGATTAACCAACCAATACCTTGATCAGTTTGCTCTGTTAAAGCTTGCAATTTTGTTGCGTCAATACCTGGTAAGGTTACTTGTGTACCAAAACGGTACACAAGCAATAGTCCTAAAGTTATTAAGATCTTATTTTTTAGTTCCTCAATTTTCCAAATATTGGCTAATGTCTCAAAAAACTTCTTCATCTTGTTTACTAAGATTTTATAACGTTACAATTTCTCCTCCAGCAGCTTCGATAGCAGCTTTTGCAGTTGCTGAAAACTTGTGAGCAGAAACTTTTAATTTCGCCTTAAGTTCACCACGCCCTAAAACCTTTACTAAACTATTTTTAGAAGTTAGACCTAATTCCACTAAAAGAGCAAAATCGATAGTATCAGTGACAACACCATTATCAACAAGAGACTGTAAAGTATCTAAATTGATTGCATCATACTCAACTCTATTAATGTTCTTGAAACCAAACTTAGGTACACGTCTTTGAAGTGGCATTTGCCCTCCTTCAAATCCGATCTTCTTAGAATATCCTGAACGTGATTTAGCTCCCTTATGTCCTTTTGTAGAAGTTCCTCCTTTTCCAGAACCTTCACCACGACCAACACGTTTGTTTTGGTTGTGTACTGAACCGTTTGCTGGTTGTAAATTACTTAAATTCATTCTTTACAAAATTATTTAATTTCTTCTACAGAAACTAAGTGTTGAACTTTATTTACCATTCCTAAGATAGCACTTGTAGCATCATGTTCTACAACTTGACCAATCTTACGAAGTCCTAAAGCCTCTAATGTTCTCTTTTGTGAAAGAGGACAGTTAATTTGGCTTCTTACTTGTTTTACTTTTATCTTTGACATAATTCCCTCAAATTAACCTTTAAATACTTTTTCTAAAGAAATTCCTCTTTGTTTTGCAACTGTAGAAGCACTTCTTAAACGTAATAAAGCATCAAAAGTAGCTTTAACCACATTATGTGGGTTTGAAGAACCTTGTGATTTAGATAATAAATCTGTAATACCTACAGCTTCCACAACAGCTCTCACAGAACCTCCAGCGATAACTCCAGTACCTAATGATGCAGGCATCAATACAACTCTTGCTCCACTAAATTTACCTTTTTGTTCGTGAGGGATAGTGTGTCCATTCAAAGGAATTCTAACTAAGTTTTTCTTTGCATCTTCTACTGCTTTCGCAATTGCTTCAGAAACATCTTTTGATTTACCTAAACCATGACCCACTACACCGTTCTCGTCACCTACAACAACTACAGCAGAGAATCCAAAAGCACGCCCCCCTTTAGTTACTTTAGTTACACGATTAACACTAACCAAACGGTCTTTTAAATCAAGACCACTTGGTTTTACAAATTCTACGTTTTTATAATTTTGATACATAACTAATTAGAATTTTAATCCAGCTTCTCTAGCGCCTTCAGCTAATGATTTCACACGTCCATGGTATAAATAACCATTTCTGTCGAAAGATACATTTTCTACTCCAGCTTTTAAAGCTTTCTCTGCAATTAGTTTTCCAACCGATGCAGCAGTTTCAATATTGGTTCCTCTTGTTATCCCAGCTTCTCTTGAAGATGCTGAAGCTAGAGTTACTCCATTCTCGTCATCTATGATTTGAGCATAGATTTCTTTATTACTTCTGAATACAGATAATCTTGGTTGAGCAGCAGTACCGCTAACGATTTTTCTGATTCTGAATTTTATACGTTGTCTTCTTTCAGATTTTGTTAATGACATAGTCTTAATTTTTAAGCTGATTTACCTGCTTTTCTTCTTAACTCTTCACCCACAAACTTAATTCCTTTTCCTTTGTAAGGTTCAGGTTTACGGAATGAACGGATCTTAGCTGCAACCTGACCAACTAATTGTTTGTCAAATGAAGTTAATTTAATAATTGGATTTTTCCCTTTTTCAGAAATAGTTTCGATAGAAACTTCTGGAGCAATATTCATAACGATATTGTGAGAAAACCCTAAAGCTAAATCTAATTTTTGTCCTTGGTTTGAAGCTCTATAACCTACCCCAACCAATTCTAAAGCTATTGTAAATCCTTCAGAAACTCCTGTAATCATATTGTTGATTAAACTACGGTAAAGACCGTGTTTAGATCTTTCATCTTTTAAATCTGATGAACGCTCAACGATTACTTGATTATCTTCAACTTTAATACTAACTGTATCAAATTTCTGAGTAAGCTCTCCTAATTTACCTTTAACAACAATCTCTCCATCTTTAACGTCAACCGTTACTCCTGCAGGAATTGTTACTGGACTTTTTCCTATTCTTGACATCTCTTAGTCTTTTTAAATTAGTATACGTAACAAACTACCTCTCCACCAACATTAAGTTGTTTCGCTTGTTTTCCAGTCATCAATCCTTTTGATGTTGAAACGATAGCGATTCCTAAACCATTTAAGATTCTAGGAAGATCTGATGCAGATGCGTATTTACGCAAACCTGGTTTACTAATTCTTTGGATATCTCTAATTACAGACTCTTTAGTGTCTTTATCATATTTTAAAGCTATTTTGATTGTTCCTTGAACTGAACTATCATCAAATTTATAGCTTAAGATATATCCTTGATCGAATAAAATTTTCGTGATTTCTTTTTTGAAGTTAGAAGCTGGGATCTCAACCACTTTGTGGTTAGCACGTACAGCGTTTCTAATTCTTGTAAGGAAATCTGCTATTGGATCTGTATACATTGTTTTTACCTTTAAATCTTAATTACCAACTTGCCTTTTTAACTCCAGGTATCAATCCTTGGTTAGCCATCTCACGGAAAGTAACACGAGAGATACCGAATTGACGCATATACCCTCTTGGTCTACCTGTCAATTTACATCTGTTATGTAAACGAACTGGAGAAGCATTTTTAGGTAATTTTTGTAACCCTTCGTAGTCTCCTGCTTCTAAAAGAGCTTTTCTTTTAGCAGCATATTTATCCACTAATGCTTGTCTTTTTACCTCACGGGCTTTCATTGATTCTTTAGCCATACTTAATTCTTTTTAAAAGGTAATCCTAATTCAGCAAGTAAAGATTTCGCTTCTTTATCTGTTTCTGCAGATGTTACGAAAGTGATATCAAAACCAGCGATTTTGTTTACTTTATCAATATTGATTTCAGGGAAAATAATTTGCTCAGTAATACCTAAATTATAATTTCCTCTTCCATCAAATCCGTCAGATTTAATTCCTGAGAAATCTCTAACTCGTGGTAAAGCTGAAGTAACTAAGCGGTCTAAAAATTCATACATTCTTTCACCACGTAATGTTACTTTCGCCCCGATTGGCATACCTTTTCTTAATTTAAAGGTTGCAACGTCTTTTTTAGAAATTGTAGGAACAGCTTTTTGTCCTGTAATTTTAGTTAATTCCTCTACAGCGTAATCAACTAATTTTTTATCAGATACAGCAGCACCTACACCACGGCTAACAACGATTTTCTCAAGTTTTGGAACTTGCATAACGTTTTTGTAACCAAATTCCTCAGTAAGAGCAGAAATAACTCTGCTTTTATACTCTTCTTTAAGTCTTGGTATATAAGCCATAACTATAATACTTCTTTTGATTTTTTAGAAACTCTCACTTTTTTTCCATTTTCTTCTACGTAAGCAACTTTAGTTACTTCATTCGTTTTAGGATCTACGATCGCTAAATTCGAAATATGGATAGGAGCTTCTCTTTTAACAATTCCACCTTGAGGGTTTGTAGCACTAGGCTTAACATGTTTTGAAATGATGTTAACCCCTTCAACAATAGCCTTGTTTTTTTCACGTAATACACGTACTACTTTACCTTCAGATCCTTTGTGACCTCCAGCAATAACACGTACTGTATCTCCTGTTTTTATCTTTAGCTTAATCATCTTTTGAAAGAATTATAACACCTCTGGTGCTAATGATACAATTTTCATGAATTGTTTTTCACGAAGTTCTCTCGCTACTGGACCAAAAACACGAGTACCTCTCATCTCACCTGCAGCATTCAACAATACACATGCGTTATCGTCAAATCTGATATAAGATCCATCGGCTCTTCTCACTTCTTTTTTGGTACGTACAACAACTGCAGTTGATACCGCTCCTTTTTTAACGCTTCCGTTTGGAGTTGCATCTTTAATTGAAACTACAATTTTATCACCTACAGAGGCATAACGACGTTTCGTTCCTCCTAATACACGGATAGTCAAAACTTCTTTTGCTCCCGTATTATCTGCTACTTTAAGTCTAGATTCCTGTTGTACCATAATTATTTCGCTCTTTCAATGATTTCAACTAATCTCCAACATTTAGATTTAGATAATGGACGTGTCTCCATAATTCTAACTGTATCTCCGATGTTGCAGTCATTTGTTTCGTCGTGTGCAACATATTTCTTTGTTTTCAACACGAACTTTCCATATAATGGGTGTTTTACTTTTTTTACTTCAGCTACAACAATAGATTTCTCCATTTTGTTACTAGTAACAACACCTATTCTCTCTTTTCTTAATTTTCTATTTTCCATCTTTCAGCAGAATACAATTATTGTAACTCTCTTTTGCTTAATTCTGTCTTAACTCTTGCGATACTTCTTCTTACATTTTTAATTTGTAGAGGATTCTCTATTGGAGAGATTGCATGAGTTGACTTTAAGTTTTCGTATGTAGTAGTCAACGTTGTAAGTTGATCTTGTAATTCAGCTACAGATAGATTTACTATTTCTGATTGTTTCATGATAAATTCTTATTATGCTTCGAAATCTCTAGCAATTACAAATTTAGTTTTAACTGGAAGTTTTTGAGCAGCAAGACGCAAAGCTTCTTTAGCTACTGAAATTGGCACTCCACCAACTTCGAACATAATTCTTCCTGGTTTAACCACAGCAACCCAGTATTCTACTGCACCTTTACCTTTACCCATACGTACTTCAAGAGGTTTTTTAGTAATAGGCTTATCTGGGAAAATCTTGATCCACAATTGTCCTTCACGTTTCATAAAACGAGTAGCTGCAATACGAGCTGCCTCAATTTGACGAGAAGTAATAAAAGCAGAGTCTAAAGATTTAATTCCAAACATTCCATTTGAAAGTTCATGCCCTCTTTGAGAAATCCCTTTCATTTTACCTTTCTGTACCTTACGGTATTTTGTTCTTTTAGGCTGTAACATTTTTCTTTAGTTTAAAATTACTTTCTTTTGCGTTGGTTAGTTTTACCTTTAGATCCTGATGGTTTAGATTGTTTTTTATCCATTCCAACTAACGGAGAAAGATCTCTTTTACCGTAAACTTCACCTTTCATGATCCACACTTTAATTCCCATTCTACCATAAGTAGTGTGAGCTTCTGCAAGTGCATAATCAATATCAGCTCTGAAAGTTGATAAAGGAATACGACCATCTTTGAAAGTTTCCGAACGTGCCATTTCAGCACCATTCAAACGACCTGAAATCATAACCTTAATTCCTTCCGCATTCATTCTCATAGCAGCTGCGATAGCCATACGGATTGCTCTACGGTAAGAAATTCTGTTCTCGATTTGACGAGCAATACTTGCAGCCACAAGATATGCGTCTAACTCAGGACGTTTAATTTCAAAGATATTGATTTGAACTTCCTTATCAGTAATCTTTTTCAATTCCTCTTTTAACTTGTCTACCTCTTGTCCACCTTTTCCGATAATAATACCAGGTCTAGCAGTAGTGATAGTAACGGTTACAAGTTTCAAAGTTCTCTCAATGATTACTTTCGATACACTAGCTTTTGATAAACGAGCATGGATATACTTTCTGATTTTGTGATCTTCAGCGATTTTGTCACCGTAGTCGTTTCCACCATACCAGTTTGAGTCCCATCCTCTAATAATACCAAGGCGATTCCCGATTGGATTAGTTTTTTGTCCCATACTGCTTATTAATTGCTTTGTGTGTTATTATTAGTTCCTAAAACGATTGTTACGTGATTAGAACGTTTTCTTATTCTGTGTGCTCTTCCTTGAGGTGCAGGACGAAGTCTTTTTAACATCATTCCTCCATCTACTCTTATTTCTTTAACAATAAGACCAGCTTCTTCAATATTAGCTTCGCTGTTCTTTGCTTGCCAGTTTGCAATTGCAGATAAAAGTAATTTCTCTAATTTACGAGAAGCTTCTTTTGAACTGAATCTTAATATATTTAGAGCTTTTTCTACTTTCTGTCCTCTTACTAAATCCGCTACTAAGCGCATTTTTCTAGGAGAAGTAGGGCAATTGTTTAGCTTAGCAAAAGCAACTTGCTTGTTAGCTTCTTTTATTTGCTCAGCTCTCTCTCTTTTACGAACTCCCATAGCTTCTTATTATTTTTTACCTTTATTCTTTGCACCCGCATGACCTCTAAAAGATCTTGTTGGTGAAAATTCCCCTAATTTATGTCCTACCATATTCTCTGTAACATATACAGGAACAAATTGACGACCATTATGTACTGCGATAGTTTGTCCAACGAAATCTGGAGTAATCATTGAAGCTCTTGACCAAGTTTTGATAACAGCTTTATTTCCTCCTTCAATATTAGATTGAACTTTTTTCTCTAATTTATAGTGAACATAAGGTCCTTTTTTTAACGAACGTGCCATGTCTTAATCTTTTATTTCTTTCTACGTTCAACGATATACTTATTACTCGCCTTAACTTTAGAACGAGTTCTGTACCCTTTAGCAGGCAACCCTTTTCTTGAACGTGGATGTCCTCCTGAAGAACGACCTTCTCCACCTCCCATTGGGTGATCTACTGGGTTCATTGCTACTGCTCTAGTTCTAGGTCTTCTTCCTAACCATCTTGATCTACCAGCTTTACCAGAAACGATTAATTGGTGATCGTGATTAGAAACAGCTCCGATAGTTGCCATACATTCTAACAAAATCAAACGAACTTCTCCTGAAGGCATTTTGATTGTAGCGTATTTACCATCTCTTGCAACTAACTGTGCGAAAGTACCAGCTGAACGAGCAATTACAGCTCCTTGACCAGGACGTAATTCGATACAAGAAATAACAGTTCCTAAAGGAATTTTACTTAAAGGCATTGCATTACCAACTTCTGGTGATGCTTCAGGTCCTGAAACTACAGTTTGACCTACTTTCATACCGCTTTGAGCTACAACATAAGCTTTAGCCCCATCAACGTAAGCAATCAAAGCAATGAATGCTGTACGATTTGGATCGTATTCAATTGATTTAACAGTAGCTGGAACTCCAACTTTTGTTCTTTTGAAATCGATTACACGGTATCTTTGTTTATGACCACCACCCATGTAGCGCATGGTCATTTTTCCTTGACTATTTCTACCTCCAGATTTTTTTTTCGGTGCTAGTAAACTACGCTCCGGCTTATCAGTTGTTATAGCGTCAAAACTATTTACAACTCTAAAACGCTGACCTGGGGTAATAGGTTTTAATTTTCTAACTGACATTATTTATTAGATATTTGAATAAAAGTCTATACTCTCTCCTTCTTTCAATTGAACTACTGCTTTTTTATAAGCATTAGTTTTAGCGTTGATCATACCACTTTTAGTGAACTTAACAGAACGCTCAGCTCCATAGTTCATAGTGTTAACACTAACAACAGTAACTCCATAAGCTGCTTCCACAGCTTTTTTGATCTCAATTTTGTTAGCTTTTCTATCTACTACAAATCCAAAACGACCTAAAGACTCGCTGTCTTTAGTTATTTTTTCTGTAATTATAGGCTTAATTAAAACACTCATCTTCCTATTATTTGCTTAAATTTTCAACAATTCCTGCTACAGATCCTTCAGTTAACACTAAACTTCCCGCATTTAAAATAGCGTAAGTGCTTAATTCTGAGTTATTTACAACAGAAGACTTCTCTAAATTGCGTGATGACAAATATACATTATTATTTGATTCACCCAACACAAATAGAGATTTTTTATTTTCTAACCCTAAAGCACTCAAAACTTTGATAAATTCTTTTGTACTTGGAGTTTCAAAATTAAAGTTTTCAACTACGATTAAATTTGATTCTTTAGCTTTAATAGAGAATGCAGATTTTCTCGCTAATCGTTTTAAACTTTTATTCAATTTGAAAGAATAGTTTCTTGGTCTTGGTCCGAAAACTCTACCCCCTCCTCTGAAAACTGGTGACTTGATGCTTCCCGCTCTAGCCGTTCCTGTTCCTTTTTGCTTTTTAATCTTGCGAGTACTTCCAGAAATCTCAGCTCTTTCTTTTGCTTTATGAGTTCCTTGTCTTTGATTTGCTAAATATTGTTTAACATCAAGATATACTGCGTGATTATTTGGCTCTATACCGAATACTGAATCTAAAAGTTCAACTTTTCTTCCAGTATCTTTTCCTGTGATATCTAAAACTTTTACTTCCATTACTTCTGAACGATTACATAAGAGTTTTTGTGTCCTGGGATTGCTCCTTTTACCACAAGTAGATTTTTATCAGCAACTACTTTTAAAACTCTAAGGTTTTGTACTGTTACATTTACTCCTCCAGTTCTTCCTGCCATACGCATTCCTTTGAATACTCTAGAAGGATAAGAAGAAGCTCCTACAGATCCCGGTGCTCTTAAACGATTTTTTTGACCGTGAGTAACTTGTCCTACTCCACCAAATCCATGACGTTTAACAACCCCTTGAAATCCTTTTCCTTTAGACACACCTTGTACATCTACAAATTCTCCTTCGTTGAATAAATCCACAGTGATAACATCACCTAGTTTATACTCACCTTCAAACTCCTTAATTTCAACGACTTTTCTTTTAGCAGATGTTCCCGCTTTCTTAAAGTGACCTAGCTCAGCTTTAGTTGCGTGTTTATCTGTCTTGTCATCGAAACCAAGTTGTAACGCTTCATACCCGTCAACCTCATTGGTTCTGACTTGGGTAACGACACATGGTCCAAGTTCGATTACTGTACAAGGAAGGTTTTTCCCGTTTTCATCGAAAATACTTGTCATGCCGATTTTTTTACCAATTAACCCAGACATAAATATTTAATTATTAATTTATAAAATTTATCTTTTCAATTTAAAAGAACTAAGTATTAAGAAAAGCTCTTAATACTTAGTTTGTATTATATGATTCTTAAAGAATTAAAATTATCACACTTTAATTTCAACTTCTACTCCACTTGGTAACTCTAATTTCATTAAAGCATCAATAGTTTTAGAAGAAGAAGAATAAATATCTAATAATCTCTTGTAAGAACTTAATTCAAATTGCTCTCTTGCTTTTTTGTTCACGTGTGGAGAACGCAAAACAGTAAAGATTTTTTTATTAGTAGGTAAAGGAATAGGTCCTGTAACTACTGCTCCTGTACTTTTTACAGTTTTTACGATTTTCTCTGCTGATTTATCAACCAACATATGATCGTAAGATTTTAATTTTATTCTGATTTTTTGACTCATTTTTCTCTTAGATTAAGCGTTTCCTTTAGCTTTTGCAATAACAGCTTCTGAAATATTAGAAGGTGTTTCAGCATAATGTGAGAACTCCATTGTTGATGTAGCTCTACCTGATGACAATGTTCTTAATGTAGTAACATAACCAAACATTTCTGATAATGGAACAGAAGCTTTAACAACTTTTGAACCTGCTCTATCATCCATACTGTTGATTTGACCACGACGACGGTTTAAGTCACCAACGATATCACCCATATTTTCTTCAGGAGTCAACACCTCTAACTTCATGATTGGCTCAAGGATAACAGCACCTGCAGCTTTAGCAGATTCTTTATATCCCATTTTAGCAGCTAATTCGAATGATAATGCATCAGAGTCAACCGCGTGATAAGAACCATCTTTTAAAGTAACTTTCATAGAATCCATTTCGAATCCAGCTAAAGGCCCTTGTTTCATTGCCTCTCTAAATCCTTTCTCTACAGAAGGGATATATTCTTTAGGAACGTTACCACCTTTAACCTCATTAACAAATTGTAATCCTACGAATGGTTTTCCATCAACGTCATCAGCTGGAGAAATTTCGAATACAATATCAGCGAATTTACCACGACCTCCAGATTGTTTTTTATAAACTTCTCTATGTTGAGCACCACGTGTTAAAGACTCTTTATATTCTACTTGAGGTTCACCTTGATTAACTTCCACTTTAAACTCACGTTTCATACGGTCAATTAATACATCTAAGTGAAGCTCACCCATTCCAGAAATAACTGTTTGCCCAGAAGCTTGATCAGTTTTAACTGTAAATGTTGGATCCTCTTCTGCTAATTTAGCTAAAGCAGTACCCATTTTATCCATATCCGCTTTTGTTTTTGGCTCAATAGCGATACCAATAACTGGATCTGGGAAAATCATACTTTCTAAAACGATAGGGTTTTTCTCATCACATAGAGTATCCCCTGTTTTAATATCTTTAAATCCTACAGCTGCACCAATATCACCAGCTTCAATATATTCTACTGGATTTTGTTTGTTAGCATGCATCTGATAGATACGAGAAATACGCTCTTTATTTCCTGAACGAGTATTCAATACATAAGAACCTGCGTCTAAGTGACCAGAATAAGCTCTAAAGAAAGCTAAACGTCCTACGAATGGGTCAGTAGCAATTTTAAATGCTAAAGCAGCAAATGGCTCACTAACTGATGGTTTACGTAAGATTGGCTCTTCAGTATCAGGATCAGTTCCTTCGATAGCTTCCTTATCCATTGGAGAAGGTAAATAACGACAAACTGCATCCAACATAAATTGAACTCCTTTATTTTTAAATGAAGAACCACAAGTCATTGGAATGATACTCATATCTAAAGTAGCTGCACGTAATGCAACGTGAATTTCATCCTCAGTGATTGAGTTTTCATCTTCCATATATTTTTCAAGAAGATTCTCATCATAAGCAGCAATCTCTTCAATCAATTGACCTCTATATTGTTTTACATCATCCAACATATCTGCTGGGATATCAACAACGTCAAATGTAGAACCATGATTCTCATCATGCCAAACGATTGCGCGGTTTTTAACTAAATCAACGATACCTCTAAAATCTGCTTCATCACCAATAGGTAAAACGATTGGCACTGCATTCGATTTCAACATATCTTTAACTTGTTGACAAACTGCTAAGAAGTTAGCTCCTTGACGGTCCATTTTATTAACGAACCCCATACGTGGAACTTTATAATTATCAGCTAATCTCCAGTTAGTTTCAGATTGAGGCTCAACACCATCAACTGCACTAAATAAGAATACCAATCCATCTAGTACACGTAAAGAACGGTTTACCTCTACAGTAAAGTCAACGTGTCCTGGAGTATCAATGATATTAAAGTGATATTCATTAGATTCAGGTAACTTAGCTCCTTGATTTGTTGGGAAACTCCAAGTACATGTAGTAGCTGCCGATGTAATAGTAATACCTCTTTCAGCCTCTTGCTCCATCCAGTCCATAGTAGAAGAACCTTCGTGAGTTTCTCCCATTTTGTGGTTTTTACCTGTATAGAACAAAATACGCTCTGTAGTTGTTGTTTTACCAGCATCGATGTGAGCAGCGATACCAATGTTTCTTGTATATTTTAAATCTCTTGCCATTGTATATAGTTTCTGTATGGATTAAAATCTAAAGTGAGAGAATGCTTTATTAGCTTCAGCCATCTTATGAGTATCCATTCTCTTTTTAACAGCAGCTCCTTCTTCTTTAGCAGCAGCTAAGATTTCAGATGCTAATTTAGCAGCCATTGATTTCTCATTTCTTTTTCTCGCATACAAAATCATCCATTTCATCGCCATAGAAATTTTTCTATCTGGACGAATTTGCATAGGGATTTGGAATGTTGCACCACCTACACGACGAGAGCGAACTTCTACGTGAGGCATAACGTTAGTTAACGCATCTTTCCACACGTCTAATGAAGTTTTTTCTTCATCTTGTTTTTTCTCTTCTACAATTTCTAAAGCATCATAGAATACTTTAAACGCCGTAGACTTTTTACCATCCCACATTAAGTTGTTAACAAAACGCGTAACTAATTGATCATTAAATTTCGGATCTGGTAAAAGAGGTCTCTTTTTAGCCTGTCTTTTTCTCATGTCTTTTTCTTAAACGTTTAAACGATTATTTTTTGTCTTTAGGACGTTTTGCTCCGTATTTAGATCTTCTTTGTGTTCTACCGTTTACTCCAGCAGTATCCAAAGCTCCACGTACAATGTGGTATCTAACACCTGGCAAATCTTTCACCCTTCCACCTCTAACTAATACTATCGAGTGCTCTTGTAAATTGTGTCCTTCTCCTGGGATGTAAGCGTTTACTTCATTACCATTTGTCAAACGTACCCTTGCAACTTTACGCATTGCAGAGTTAGGTTTTTTTGGTGTAGTAGTATAAACACGCGTACAAACACCTCTTCTTTGAGGACAAGAATCCAAAGCAACCGATTTACTCTTCTTAGTTAATTGGGTTCTCCCTGTTCTTACTAATTGTTGAATTGTTGGCATAATGTTTATTAAAAATTTCTACAATATATTTTCCCGCACTATATACGGGGTTGCAAATGTATAAACTTTTTTTAATTATTCAAAAGTCAAATTACTTATTTTCAATCATATTAAACTTTTTTTTTCATTACAAAATCAAAAGTCTCATAAATAAGAATAATTAGCTTCAATAACTTTTAATATTTCTAATTAGTTTTTACAATTACCTTAGAACTACCCCAAAGGAAATTTAACAACAGTCACATTGCACCTAAAAAATAAAATTCATTCAAAAGAGCAGGTTCTTAACAAAGCTACTATTTGTCAAAAACCATATATTATTGCCTAAAATAACACTACCCTTTCTTATAGATTTACTAAATAGTACTGCAACAAATAACAGAAATAGAGAATACAGGACATTTAAACAAAAAAATCCTTAAGCCATTTCTACCAAAATAAACTATTTACTCCTATATATTAAAGTCATCTTGACTTTTTAGCTTTCTGAAACTTCTTTTATTCTATCACGTCAAAAGCCATAAAATTCTACGCTATCCAACTAGATAATGTGACATCAAATCTATTGATTAAAGAGCGAAAGCTATCTAACTAAGCATTTGTTCTTGCAATTAAATACCTTTCTAAGTTTCTGTAATTCAAAAGCAGTGTCAGCAATAATAAAACAATTCTGATAAGGGTATTTCAGCATTAATAATGCCTTCAAACTAGATTTTTATATCAAATAGATCCTTTATATATCTATTGGCTATGAGGTTTTCTTCAAACACTCTAACTATCTGAGCAAAATAAAAAAACACTTCACTTTTTTTTAACCCTGAAAAACATATCTACTTAAATTACAACACATTAACACAAAAACAATATATTGAGCTAAAAATGGGATACTTGCTAAAGCTAGTATTCATAAGGACTCAAGCTAAATCCTTCAACACTTCTTCAACACTTCCCCATGATTGCTCCATATAGAGGGCCATTTGTTGAAGGAATCTTGAAGGAATCTTGAAGAACTGTTGACGCAGTATTGAAAAAGTCATATCCTCTACAGTATTAAAGGCATATATGGAATACTTGATTTCATCAATCATTTTATGCACTTCCATTTAAAAAAGACCTCTGAATAATTAAATGAGTAATTTTTTAAAATTTTAAAAATAAAACTGCTGTCATGAATTGGATAAGCGATATTAAAATGAAGACATCAGGGGTTTTTAGCTTTATGAAACTTCTTTATCTCAAACTATTTTTATAAGCTACTGTTACTTAAAACGGTGGGATTTTTACTTTAAACCTCCTTGTGGAAGTAATAAATGTAGGGCTATATATAATTCTATACTGGCATGGTGGAGTACTTGTACAGGCATCATAGGTTTTGTTTATTTAACAACGCAAATTTTCATCCTCCCTTTTTTATTTTACAAAAGTCAAGACGACCTCATTATTATATGTATTGACTAAAACAAAATATA